>WLHW01000036.1 GCA_009702525.1 Actinomycetota bacterium | reverse complement strand
GGGAAGATGGTCGCGGTTGGTTTACAACAGAGCCTTTTAGTGAAATTGAAACCTTTGATTTCCCTGAAGGTATTGGACCAGTTGAGTGTGTGAATGTAGAACATGAAGAAGTTGTTTTGATTCCTCAAAAAGTCGATGCAAAGAAAGTTAACTTCAAGTATGGCCTCGGCGCTCAGTTCATCACAACGTTGAAGACAATTCACATGTTAGGTATGGATCGCAAAGACCATGTTGATGTTCAAGGAATTTCAGTTTCACCGCGTGATTTACTTGCCGCATCATTGCCAGATCCTGCAACCCTTGGTTCACGTATGAAAGGTAAAACATGTGCTGGTGCTTTAGTAAAGGGCCTCAATAAAGAGGGTCAACCCTATGCATGTTATTTATATAACGTCGTTGATAATGAATGGTCCATGCAGCACTACGGAGATCAAGCAGTTGTGTGGCAGACAGCAGTTAATCCAGTTGTAGCAATGGAGCTCATACATAATGGAGTCTGGAAACCTGAAGGCGTTGCAGGCCCTGAATGGTTTGATGCAAAGCCATTTTTAGATTTACTTGATTCATATGGAACCGAATGGAAAATCCGTGATGAGGATCCAACTGGAATCGTTGTCTAAATGAAGAGAGAGTTCGACGTAGTCATCATCGGTTCTGGTTTTGGTGGCTCAGTTTCAGCGCTTCGACTGCGTGAAAAGGGTTATAGCGTTGCAGTCCTAGAGGCTGGACGCCGCTTCGAGGATAAAGATTTTCCTAAAACTTCGTGGCGACTTCGCAGGTTTCTCTTTGCGCCCGGTCTAGGTTGTTATGGAATTCAGCGAATTCATGTGCTACCAGATGTTTTGGTTTTGGCGGGTGCTGGTGTTGGAGGTGGCTCACTTGTCTATGCAAATACTTTGTATCAACCAGGCGATGAATACTTTAATGATCCGCACTGGGCAGGTATTACAGATTGGAAATCTGAGTTAGAGCCTTGGTATGACCAAGCACGCCGCATGTTAGGTGTAATAGAGAATCCTTATTTTTCACCGAGTGATCGAGCTATGAAAGATGTAGCTGATGACATGGGAGTTGGTCATACATTTCAAATGGCGCCAGTGGGTATCTTTTTTGGAGAAGGCCAAGGTATTAAATCATCCGATCCTTTTTTTGGCGGCGTAGGTCCTGAACGCAGTGGTTGTCAGCAATGTGGTGCATGCATGACTGGCTGTCAATTCAATGCAAAAAATACTTTACCGAAAAATTATTTGGGATTAGCTGAATCAGCTGGTGCAACTGTTTTCCCTATGACAACGGTTAAATCAATCAAGGAAAATAGCGATGGTACCTGGGTGATCAATGCGGTGAGAACCGATGATCCTTTTGCTTCTAATATAAAATTTAAAGCCGACCAAGTAATAGTTGCTGCAGGTACTTTTAATACGCAAAAACTTCTACATTCTATGAAGCGTAAGAATCTTCCAAAGCTATCTGATCATCTTGGAAAGCTCTCACGTACAAATAGTGAGGCCCTGACTGGCGCAATGATGAAAGACACCACAATTGATTTCAGCCAAGGTAGCGCAATTACTTCTTCTTTCTTTCCTGATGAGCACACTCATATCGAGGCCGTGCGCTATGGCAAGGGCAGTAACTTCATGGGCCTTATGCAAACCATTATGACTGATGGATATAAATCGAGTGCGCGCCGTAAGCATTGGTTGCGACAATTCATAGCGAATCCAGCATTACTTGGAAAAATCCTTAATGTGCGCCGATGGAGCCAACGAACATTTATTGCTTTAACAATGCAAAATGTAGATTCATCAATAACTGTACGGGGTAAGCGCGGTTTATTTGGTTGGCATTTAACCTCGACTAATGACCCATTAAAGCCAAACGCTACCTACATCCCAGCAGCTAATGAGGTTGTTAAGCGCATCGCAGCTAAACATGATGGCATTGCGGGGGGTCATATTGGCGATCTCATTGACGCACCTTTTACTGCTCACTTTGTGGGTGGGTGTGTAATCGGTGATTCCCCCGACCATGGCGTTATCGATCCTTATCACCGCGTGTATAACTATCCGACCTTGCACATCGTAGATGGTTCAACAATTACAGCTAATTTAGGCGTGAACCCCTCTTTAACTATTACTGCGCAAGCCGAGCGTGCGATATCCCTGTGGCCCAATAAAGGTGAGATAGATTCGCGTCCTATCCAAGGCCAGGTGTATAGAAAATTGACTCCGGTCGCTCCGCATAAACCATTTGTTCCAAGTGGTGCTATCGGACAACTAAAAATTAAGTAGGGGAAAAATGCAAACATGGGCTTTGGTTACCGGAGCTACTTCTGGAATCGGTGAGAGTTTTACTCGCTTACTAGCTGCAAATAACTACAACATAGTTTTAGTTGCTAGAGATGCAGAACGTTTGGCCGAAAGAGCTCAAGGGCTAGAAAAGAACTTTGGGGTTAAAACTCACATTCTCCGAGCAGATTTAGCGACAGATGCGGGATGCACACTAGTTGAAGATTTTATGCGTCAGAATGAGATCGATGTTTTGATTAATAATGCGGGTTTTGGAATCAATAAATCATTTACCGTTAGTGATTTAGTCGTTGAGCAAGAGATGTTAAATGTGTTGGTACGTACGCCCATGCGCCTGACGCACTGTGTTTTACCCTCAATGAAAGCGCGCAATAAGGGCGTTATTATTAATGTTTCCTCCGTCGCAGGGTGGATCGCGGGTGGTACATACAGCGCGTCAAAGTCATATCTGACGGTCTTCTCTGAATCGCTCAATACCGAGTTAGCCGGCACAGGGGTTCGGATAAGCGCGTTATGCCCTGGCTTTACTCGCACTGAATTTCATCAGCGTGGTCGGATGTCGATGAAGGGCTTGCCTGCATTTATGTGGCTGGATGCCGATGCCTTAGTTGCTACATCATGGAGCGATGCTCTGGCTGGCAAGGCCGTCTCGGTTCCAGGCTGGCAATATCGAATTTTGACATTTATTCTTACCGTGGTCCCACGATCGCTTGTTAGAAAAGTTGGAATGAATGTGCGCATTAAACAGCGCCGTTAGAGCTCGTTATTCCAAAATTCACCGCCAATTTTGAGGTTTTAGCGCGGTTTAACAGGAGTTTTTAAGGTTGGTATCGCTACGATTGCCAGATAATTCAATGGAGGTTTTTAACATGCGTAAATTTGCTTCTCTCACTGTAGCTCTCGTAGTTGCTAGCGGTGTGTTGATTGCCACCCCGGCTAATGCCGCCGTCAAAATTACTAATGGAGTCGCTTGCACAAAAGCCGGGACCCTGAATAAGACTGCTAACGGAACATATAAATGTGCAAAGAATCCATTGACTACAAGCAGCAAATTAACCTGGCTTTCAACTGACTGCCTCACAATGGCGGCTAGTTATATCACTGCCAAGGCTACGCTTCCTGCCGCAAAGATCTCTACAGATAAAGCTATTGCCGGTTTTGATGCCGAAATCGCTGCCCAGAATAAAGTATTGGCAGATTCGCTTATTGAAATCGACGCGTATAAAGCAAAAGTTGCAGACTCGAATTCAAAATTAGCTGCGCTAAAGGCCGATACAGCCAACCTTGCCAAAAATAAATTGAATATCGCAGCTTATGAAAGTGCGATTGCTAATTACAATAAAGCAATTGCAACGGTTTCTAAAGTTTCCGGTTCTACAGGTGCAGTACAGCGCGCAATCACTCGAATCGAGAATTTTAAAGTCCAAGCTGCTGCTTCTTACGAAAACCTCAAAGCTGATTTAACAAACGGTCTGTCTAATGCCCAGCTGCTCTGCAGCAAGGGCTTCTAGCTCTTAATCTTTAGGCCAAAGCCCCACTTTTTATAGGTGGGGCTTTCCCTATTCGTTCTCACATTTCCTCTGACTTAGATTGAGTAAATGCGCACTGGCATCATAAGAGCTATAGGACCTTTGCTCCTTTTTATACATATTGGGCTTAACCTCACGTCAGATTTAAAGGGAGTTGTGAGTGAGCTTTTTCTCTATAACGCAATTGTGCTCTGTGCAATAATTTCCACACTATCTGCACCGAAAATTAGTGATCCATTTGCACAACCCCTTATTGCTATCGCCCTTTTTTTATGGCTTACAGGCTCACTTTTATCTAGTCTTTCAACGTTTAAAATTATTTCAATTTCAACACAAATGCTTTCAAATAGTGCATACCTCCTTTTTTATCCACCAGCAATTATTGGAATCTCTCGTCTTATTTCTCCCAGTAGAAAACTCTCCTTACTGGAAATCTTTGATGCCTCAATATTTGGCCTCGGTTTAAGCTCATTAGGAACCGCCTTAGTCCTAAAGCCACTGCTGCCCCATTTAGGCGGAGACTTGCAGGGCAGCTTTTTTGCAGTCAGCTACCCTATTGCTGATTTGATTCTTGCTTCCATCACACTCTCACTAGTTGCATCGCAAGGCTTTTCTAAGTCCGGCGTCATACTTACCGCCGGCATTTTTACATTTGCGGCTACCGATTTTCTCTATCTGGCATTCACGATGCAAGGAACATACAACTTCGGCGGAATCATGGATGATGGATGGTTAGTCGGCTTACTCTTGATATCAGATAGTTTGTGGCACCATAAAGGTGATGCAACTGTAGACCACGGAATTAACCCGATTCTAATTGCCTTATCTATTTTCTTAAGCGCCACTCTGCTTGCAGCAATAGCACTTAAGCCAGGATACTTTCCAAATTTTGTTTTGTTGCCAGCAATTATTACTTTGCTCCTCGCCTTCATCCGAATGACTATTGCACTCAGGGCTGCTAAAAATATTGGGCACGAAAGAATTCTGGCGCGTACCGATGAGCTAACGGGCTTACCTAACCGTCGTCGCTTGATATCTGAAATTGAAAACTTCGTAGCTAAGGATGGTGCGTTACTGCTTCTGGATCTCGATGGTTTTAAGCCCGTCAATGATGCACACGGTCATGAGACTGGAGATCAAGTTCTGCAGCAGGTTGCACTGCGGTTTAGTCGAGCGCTTCCAAGCACAGCGCTTTTGGCACGCCTTGGTGGTGATGAGTTTGGAATCCTTTACGAAGGAAGTAATGAATCGGCGATGGAGATCGCATTAGCGCTTCGTGCAACCCTAAGTTATCCATTTCGTATTAACAGCGACGAGATTCTTATTGGAGTCAGCATCGGTGTGGCCGCAAATAATGGCCAGACCGATTTGCTCAAGCGCGCTGACTTAGCGATGTATCGTGCTAAGCGCGAGGGTCTGGGAGTTTGTCGGCTTTGATCTCTTTCAAACGCTCCAACGATTCAAGACGCTCAACAGCGTGATCAACAATTCGATCAGGATACGAACTATTGTTTGGATATAACCATGGCTCATGAATCTGTGACGCCGGCAATTGGGCTAACTCTGGAACGTACCGACGTATGTAATCGCCATTCTCATCAAAACGCTTGCCCTGCTCGATCGGGTTAAATACCCGGTAATAAGGGGAGGCATCGGTACCCGTGCCTGCAGTCCACTGCCAACCATGTGCATTTGAAGCCACGTCATAATCAACTAAATGCTCCATAAAGAAATCGGCACCTAACTGCCATTCAAGGTGCAAGTCTTTAACTAAAAAAGAGGCCACCACCATACGCGTGCGGTTATGCATCCAACCCTCTTGAACTAATTGACGCATCGCGGCATCTACAAATGGATAGCCAGTCATTCCAGCTTTCCAGGCATCAAATTTTTCATCTGGCTGGTTGTATCGCATGTCGGCAAAGCGCGGTGCGTAATACTCAGTGCCAGTACCAGGGTTATTAAAAAGTACATCGGCATAAAACTCTCGCCATGCTATCTCTTTGCGAAAAACGTCATGTGCTTTACTCTCTCCGCAATCTGCCAATAATGTGCGCGGGTGAATCTCTCCCCACTTCAAATGGGCTCCGAGTTTACTAGTCCCATCTATGCCCGGAATATTTCGAGCCTCGTTATAACTATCAAGTCCGTTTTTCTTAAAGTATGCCCATCGTGCCAACGCTGCTTTTTCACCAGCTACTGAAATCGTGGTGCCATCTGGAGTTTTCCAATCAGGAAAATTCCTATCGCTATCCGTTGGTGTTGCGCACAGTATTTTCTTTGGCGCAGCAACTGGTTTTCGCCATCCATGAACACACCAAGCCCGGTAGAAGGGCGTATAGACCTTGTAGGGCGTTGAATCACTTGGTTTTACAACTCGTCCTGGTGCAACTGCGTAAGGGCTACCCGTAGCGATAAGTGGAATCCCCGCAGCCGCAACTCGTTCATCGCGCGCAGCTCCATAGGGTTCAAATTCTTTGGAGATATGTACGGCTGAGACGTTGTATCGTTTAATTAAACTCTGTAGAACTTCTACTTGATCACCCACCATTACATGCAATGAATTACCTAGTGAATCATCTAAAGCTCGAAGTGAAGCGCCTAAATACGCAAGACGTTTGCTTCCTGATTGGCCGATCAGATTCTTATCCAAAATAAAAACTGGAACTACTTCATCACTACTCGCGATGGCCTCTAAAAGTGCAGGGTGGTCAGTGATCCGCAGATCACGACGAAACCAGATAATGCTCCTTTTAGGCTCAGACATGGGTAGATTTAACCATTATGAATGAGATTAAGCGCTTTCAAATCCGTGGAGTTCCGGGCGAAGTTAAACGTGTTCAATTCGGCAGCCGCACAGTCGACTATTGGCTCCCTAAGCAACCAGCTACGCACCTACTCATCGCACATGATGGGCAAAATATTTTTGATGGCACAACATCTACTCACCGCCACCAAACATGGAAAATGGCGCAATCAGCGCTGCGAGTCAGCGCACCATTGGGCATTAATCCCCCTGCAATTATTGGGGTATGGCACAGCCAGACGAAAGAGAATCCTTGGGGTAGAGGAAAGGATCTGACTCCAGCGCGTTATTTTCGTGAAGGCCTTGAAGTACATAAAGATTTCAAGGATATTTTAGTCGCCGACAAACTTGAGAGTGATCAATACTTAGCGCAAATATTTGATGACATCGTTCCGGCAATTGCACCACACGTATCACCTGCTCGCACTGCAATGATCGGTTCAAGTATGGGTGGATTAAACACTCTCTATGCACTTGGCGAGAATCCAACTAAATTCTTGACTGCTCTTGCACTTTCCCCTCATTGGCCATTTGCTGGCAACGGATTAGTAGAGGCAACTATTGGATCACTTCCAAACCCTGGTCAGCACAAAATTTGGATGAGTCATGGAACTAAAGGCTTAGATGCTGCCTATGCACCATTTCAAATCTATGCCGATGAACTTCTTCGTGCGCGTGGCTACAAAAACCACGACTTTGTTAGCAAGGTCTATAACCGAAGCGGTCACAACGAGCGTTCATGGGCAAAGTATTTAGATCAACCTATGCGCTTTTGGCTGGCATCGTAAATTTAATTGTTGGTAGCGTGAAGGTGGTGCCCTCAGAATTCGTTGCAACTGCTTTGATTTCAATCTTTTTCTTTAGATAATCACGCGGATCTAGAAAAACACTATAGGGAGCCGTTGTATCTACTCCCTGAGAAATCCATTTTGTTGTACCGGCTACTCGCACAAAGAACTCGACGGATAATAAATCTGCCGAGGTGATTCCCGCTTTGACCTGGTAAAAGCCAGTCAAATCATCGGCGTGAATAGTCAGTTTGCCTACTTTGGTGGCAACAACATCAATCGGGTTATTAGCCTTAAAAATCACGGTAGAGAGTGCGGGAACGTTAAAACTGAGCTTATTTGCCGAAGCCGTAACTTCTGACTGGCCCAGTAATAACTGCCAGCCACCGTTGGATGTAGCCGACGTTATATCTACAACCTCATCAGTATCAGAGTTATTAAATGCCACTACATACTCATGGTTTTCTTTAGCATCCTTCTTTGACACCACAAAAATAGAGTTCTTGGAGTATCGCTCCAGCATTACACCATTAGCTAACCCAGGATTAGATGTGCGCAATTCAGAGATCTGCTTTAAGTAGGCTGCAATTGGACTAGTGCTTGTAGCTTGGAAAGCATCACCATTTCCAATGGGTGCACCGCCAATTCTAGGTTCGGTTTTCCAGATATCTACTTGTGTAGCAAACATATCCTGCCGTGCAAACTGATCTTTACCAGTGTTAGTTCCCGTCATTCCAACTTCATCACCGTAGTAAACAACGGGAATTCCCCGTGTGAAATACAACAAGGCGTTAGCTAAGTTAGCTCGTGGTAGAAGTTGACTTGTTTTCTGAATTCGCTTATTCCCAATGATAAAGCCGACGCGACCAACGTCGTGATTACCTAAGAAAGTAACCAGGTTGCTAGCAGAAGACGTTGCACTGGTGTAATAGTCATCATTTTCAAAAAGCATGGACATCGTTGGTGCATTTGAATACCCTGATGCAAACTCTGTGGCACTTGCTTGAAAAGGGAAATCTAAAATTGTTTGAATCTTGTTACGACGCACATACTCCATTAAGTTAAACGGGCTGTAATCGTAAACTTCACCGAAAATAGTAAAATTTTTGATACCTACACTTGAGGCTGAGCTATGAATAAGCGGCGACCAATTCTTAAAGAAGTTATCGTCCACATGTCGAGCGGTATCAACTCTGAAGCCAGCTAAACCATAATCGGTTAGCCACTTTGAGTACACCTGCCCCCAGCCTTGCCATACTTGAGGCTTTTCAGTTGCAAGATCATCTAAGCCATAGAAATCACCTATTTTGGTGCAGTTGCCCACTCCCCAGCAGCTATTCATGTCGCCGACGTTGTGATAGTTATTGAGATTGTTTAGCCACGCTGGCTTCTTTAGATTTTTTGACTCTTCTGGAATATAAGCCTGCGTACCGTGATACTTAATTACATCACCCGTGTGATTGGTAACTATGTCTAAAATAATTTTCAAACCAAGTTTTTTAGCACACGCGGAAAACTTTGCCATATCTTCATTTGTGCCTAAGTGCGGATCTACATTGAGAAAATCAACTCCCCAATAACCGTGATACCCAGATCCTGCGCTAATCGCCTCTTGTTGCGTAACTACTGGTGTTAACCAGACTGCCGTAAAACCTAGCGACTTAATACGGGCTAAACCGTCATCTCCAGGAAGACATGTACCTGTCAAGCCCTTTAAATCTCCGCCGTGATTAAAGGCGGTCAATGTTTCGTTAAAGCCACCAATATTATTATTACTTTTATCGCCATCTTTGTATCGATCAGGCATAAGGAAATAAATTATGTCTTTACTCAAGCCAACTTTTGTCGACGTTGGAGTAGCGGCAAAAGATAAGGTCGAGATCGATAAAAGTGCACAAATAAATAGTGCAACAGCGCCTTTGCGCTTCACTATTATCCCTTTACGGATCCGGCAGTGAGCCCGTTCACGATGTACTTTTGAAGTGACAAGAAGATAATCACAATTGGAATCGAAGCCAAGATTGATCCAGCCGCAAAAGCTCCCCAGTTAGAAGCATATTGTCCGCCAATGAACTGTTGTAAACCAACAGCAACGGTACGACCTTGCATTTCGACTAAGAATAATCGAGCAACAATGAACTCATTAAAGGTTCCAATGAAGCTAAGCAAACAAACAACGGCAAGCACTGGTGTTGCAAGGGGAATAAAAATTAACCAGTAGGTCTGAACTGGGCTTGCGCCATCGATCTTGGCCGCTTCATCAAGCTCTGCGGGAATTGAATCCACGAAGCCTTTGAGTAACCAGATATTCACGCCCATTGAGCCGCCCAAGTAGACGAGAATCAAGCCCGCTTGGCTACCTAGACCAATACTTGGGGCAAACGAGTACACGCGCTCCATGATTACGTATACGGCTGAGAGCGCAAGAACGGCAGGAAACATCTGTACAAGAAGCAGTAATTGAATGCCAAATTTCTTGCCTTTGAACTTAAGGCGACTAAATGCAAAAGCTGAGGCGGCACCGACAACTACTGAGCTGATCGCCACTACGGAAGAAATAATTAGAGAGTTCTTTACCCATGACAAAAATGGAATCTTGGGCGACGAAAAGAGCATCTTGTAGTTGTCCCATGAAAGTTCTTTCGGCACAAACGAGTCTAACTGAAGGCTTCCACTCGACTTAAATGATGAAAGCACCACTAAGTAAAGAGGGAATAAGGAAAAGATACACATTGAGGTTGCGAATGCGTGACGCCATAAATTTTCTCTCAGCCACTTACTCATCCGAAGGTCTCCATAACTTTAGATTTACGAAGTCCATAGAATGAAATCGATGCTACAAGTAAGAAAATAATCACTGAGATTGCGCTGGCCAAACCAAAGTCATTCATACCTCTGCCAAATGCGATTTGATATGTGTAGCTAATCAAAATATCGGTAGCACCTGCAACTTCACCATCTAAGCTATTTCTCGGTCCACCACCCGTCAACAAGTAGATCAAATTGAAGTTATTGAAATTGTAAGCAAAGGAAGCGATTAAAAGTGGTGACAAAATCTGTAAAAGCAGCGGCAAAGTAATTCCCCTAAATATCTGACGTGGATTGGCGCCATCAATAGCTGCAGCCTCCAATAACTCTGATGGAATCGCCTGAAGGGATCCAGAACAGATGAGATAGAAGTATGGGAAGCCCAGCCAAAGATTTACTAATAAAACCGCGGCGCGGGCAAATGTTGCACTAGAAAACCAAGCAATATGGGTGTGCAAAATATTATTAATCGCACCAAACTCTGAATCAAACATTCCACCCCAAATCAAAATACTCATGATGCTGGGCATGGCATAGGGCAGGATCAGAATGGAGCGATATATACGACGTCCGCGCAACTTTCGGTTAAGCGCTAGCGCTAGTAAGAGGCCAAATGAGAAGGTGCTTAATACAGTGAGTGCCGAAAAGACTACAGTCCAGATAAATACTTTGATAAGCGGCGTACGGAAACGTTTATCTGTTACTAATTTCGTGTAATTCTCAAACCAAATAGGTGTACGCCAGCCTGGGGTTAGAACTTTTTCAGGTGAGCCTTCAAGTGCGTAATTACCTTTGCCATTATTAATGTACCTCTCACCCGTAATGATGTTCTTGATTGTGTCGGTCTTGGCGTCATAAGCAATTTTCTGCCTAAATACAGCACCTACGCCTTGACCCTCAATCTTTACGTAATACCCATCTTGATACTTGTAACGAATCTTCGAATAAGCATCGTCGGTTGCCAATTCGTTGTCGGAAATAGTTGTGAAACCAGGGGCAGTCGTTGCAACACCATATTCATTAATTGTTAATTCAGCTGTATTTACATCAGTAATCGCATCTTGAGTTGAGATAAAAAATCTTTTATTAGCTATGTCAGAAACTAGGATTGCAAAGTCACCTTTAGCGTCTTTACCTGAAACTAAATCGAAAGTTGTTTGGTTGGCATCGGGCTCAACACCAAGGATTAACACTTGTTCGATTGAGGCCGGCTTAGAAATATAGTTACCAGTTTGATAGTTGAAAACAGACATGACTACTGTAAAAATAATCGGTGCGATCACGAATGCGATAAAGAAAAGAATTCCTGGAACAAAGAATTTAAGCGGAATTGAAAACTTTGTAAAATAGGTAAAATTGAGAGCAACGATTGCAAAGATTAAAAAAGCTCCGATGGCACTCTCACCCGAGGCGAATGCACTCTGAGCTAATAAACTTAAGGTTGCAGTGGTTATCGCGAGGATTGCTATCTTGATGGCTGTTGCAAATGTGCCCCGAAAAATACTGCTCACTGTCTTACCGCTTCCTGATTATTTGTGCAGATTGTGAAAGTAGTAGCGTGGGCGGGAATGAATCCCGCCCACGCTATTGAACTTTTAGGCCATGAAAGTTTTAGCTTTCACGCTCCAAGAGAAATCTCTTAGAGATCAGCCTTTCCTGCTGCGACGTTAGCCTTCCAGATTGCAGCAAGCTTCTTAGCTTCTACAAGTGGATTCTTTCCGTCAACGAGAACTGCAGTCCAATATGCTGGAGCTGAATCCCAGTAGCTAGCTCCACCCTTATTGGTGTTCAAGAAAGCACCAATCTGTGGGATTGAAGAGAGGCTTGCTGCCGCTCCCATAGCCTTCTGGCCACCGAGTACGAGCTGGCTCTTCTGAGCGCCCTTCTCGGCTGGTGGACGTCCTTCTTCAG
>WLHW01000035.1 GCA_009702525.1 Actinomycetota bacterium | reverse complement strand
TTACGGCGCCTCAGTAAATCTGACCGAAGCCATTAAAGCCGATTCGATCGCCGTAGGTTTTATTAAGAAAGATTCCGGAGAGTTTTCATTTCAAGGCCCAGGAAATCTCATTGCTGAAATCGAAAAATTCTTCGATGTTAATTTAGTTGATGAACTTTCGTTCTTTAAGCCAATAGGCAAGAGTGGAGAGATATTTGAAATTCCTGTCAGCGCAAAAGATGCCACGACAGATCGTTTATATTTAACAGCTCTCGGAGATGCCTCAACTCCAGCATTGAGAATCGCTGCAACAACTATTGCGCGAAAAGTACGTGGAAAGAAAACAACAGTTTATTCGGCGTGCGCAATCAATAAACACGATGTGCGGGAACATGCAATTGCTTTAACTATGGGTGCATATCTGTGGAGTCTAAAAAGCGGTAAGCCCGCCGATGTTCCAGTTTTTTATGTTGCTGCAGATGATAAGGAGACTGTAAATGCTGCTATCACTATTTCGAAAGCGGTTGCGCGCGCTCGCAATTTGGCTCATACGCCTTCTAATATTAAAACTCCTGCGTGGATGGCTTCACAAGCGAAAGAATTCGCCAAAGGAACCGATTTAAAAATTACTGTACTCGCCGGAAAAGAGCTAAAAGATTTCGGTGGTCTACGCGCAGTAGGAAATTCATCTCCCGATCCAGGTCCGCGCTTTATCGAAGTCTCTTATTCGCCTAAAGCCAAAAAGGCTTCACATGGCGCCCTTCCACACGTTGTTTTGGTTGGTAAAGGAATAACCTTTGATACAGGCGGAATTAATCTAAAACGGCCCTACGATCTTATGATTCCGATGAAATCAGACATGGCAGGTGCTGCAGCAATTCTTGCGACACTGACAGCCTTAGAAGAGTTACAACCCAATGTTCGCGTTACAGCGCTCATGATGTGCGCAGAAAACGCTATCTCTGGCACCGCCCAACGTCCTAGCGATGTTATTTCACACTACGGAGGCACCACAGTTGAAGTTATGGACACCGATGCCGAGGGCCGATTAGTCCTCGCAGATGGTCTTGCTTATGCCGATATTAATTTAGATCCTGATTATTTAGTAGACATTGCAACTTTGACTGGTGCAGCAACCGTAGGTTTGGGGCGCCAATACGCAGCGATGTACACACGTGATATCAAACTAGCTAAGCAGTTATCAAAAGCTGGAGCAGAATCAGGTGACCGCGTATGGCATATGCCCCTGATCGATGATTACAAAGTTGCACTTGAAAGTAACATTGCCGATTTTAATCACAATGCTAAGAGATCTGGATTTTCTGCTGGTTCAGTAACGGCAGCTTTATTCTTAGAACACTTTGCTGGCAACCGTAGATGGGTTCATTTAGATATCGCGGGTACAGGACGTAGTGAAGTTGATGCAGGTGAAAATCCAAAAGGTGGAACCGGTTTTGGTGTTCGTTTGTTAACTGAATGGATCATGAATCTCACATGAAAATAGATCCACACGCATTTGCAGAAAATTTTATTCCGGAAGATCACTTCAAGTCACAGGCGCGTGCGCGTGGAGTAGAAGTTGGGGCAGTTGACGTAACTCCCGGTGCAGGAGCCTATTTACGACATTTAGCCTTCACACTATCGGCGCAAGCAGTTGTTGAGGTTGGAACTGGCTCGGGAGTTGGAAGCTTGTGGTTACTGGATGGCATGTTAGCTAGTGGAACATTGACGTCAATTGATGATGAGATGGAACATACGCAAATCGCCAAGTTAGCCTTTGCCGATGCTGATATTGCTCAGACTCGTTATCGTTTGATTACAAACTCAGTTTTAGATGTAATTTCAAAGTTAACGGATCGTGCATATGATTTAGTTGTTTTACGCCACAATCCTGAGGATTTAGCTTTTGTCATTAGTGAAGCCCAACGCATACTAAGAAGCGGTGGAACCCTTGTCATTGACAATTATTTTGGGGGCTCAAAAGTAAATGATTCAGCCCAGCGCGATCCCAAGACCGTTGCCCTGCGCGATGCTGGGAAAATCATTAAAAATGACACAGAGCATTGGGTGAGTACCTTGATTTCATCGGGTGATGGTTTGTTAGTTGCCACTAAGTTATAGCAGAATGAAAACATGATTTTTCCAAGAGCTAAGAAGTCACAGACTGCACCCGCATGGTGGGAAATTAATAATTCTCCAAAAAACACTAAAGGAACCATCGTTCTAGTGGCTGTACTTGCCGGAACAGTAGGCGGATTTCTTGGAGTGAATTCAACTGGCACACCATTATTTCACAGTGCAAATTTGGTTTCATCTTCTAGCACTATCGAACGCGCACCAGATTCAGTTGCTGGAATTGCCCAAAGAGTTCTTCCATCGGTTGTCTCAATCACAACACAATCTCCAAGCGGGAGCGGTACTGGTTCCGGATTTGTTATAGACAGCAAAGGATATATTTTAACGAATAACCATGTGATTGCGGCAGTAGCAGAAAATGGCGGAACCATTCGAGTAACTTTAAATAACGGCGATGTATATGATGGAACAATTCTTGGTCGAGATGCCTCTTATGACTTATCGGTAATAAAAATTAGTGCAACAAATCTTCCAGCTTTGCAATTTGGGGATAGTGACAAGATTGCAGTAGGAGATCCAGTAATTGCAATTGGTTCACCATTAGGTTTATCCGGAACAGTAACCCTAGGAATTATTAGCGCCAAAAATCGCCCAGTAACTGCAGGAGATTCAGCCACTGATAGTTCATTTATTAATGCACTACAAACTGATGCAGCAATTAATCCTGGAAACTCAGGCGGTCCTTTAGTTGATTCAACTGGCGCTGTTATCGGTGTTAATTCAGCAATCGCATCGCTAGGGTCAACTTCACAAACCGGATCTATTGGACTTGGTTTTGCAATTCCAATAAATCAAGCGAGAAAGACGGCCGATCAACTTATTAAGTCGGGCAAAGCTACATATCCAGTTTTAGGAGTTGCTTTGGATATGAACTATTCCCGCGGTGGAGCACTAATAGCCACAAATAGTTCGGCAATCATGCAGGGCGGCCCAGCTCAAAAGGCCGGCTTAAAACCTGGAGATGTAATTGTTAAATTTGAGGAACGTGAGATAAGTACACCTGAAGAGTTGATTATTGCGGTGCGCGCACAAAGCGTCGGTGATCGGGTAAGGGTTTTATATCAGCGCAATGGTAAGGAATATAGCGCTACCTTGACCTTAATTGCTGCGAAAAATTAGCGAGCTGTGGCATGTAGGCTTACCGCATGTTCTTTGATATCGGTGCTGGCGAACTATTAGGTCTTGCACTTTTGGCCATGGTATTAGTTGGACCAGAGCGTCTGCCTAAAGTTGCAGTTGAGGCCGCTAAGTGGGTAAAAAAGATTCGCGATTTGTCACAAGTCGCAACCGCTGAGCTTAAAGAGAATTTAGGTCCAGGTTTTGAAAACTTACAACCTAAGGATTTGCACCCAAAGACTTTTGTGAAGAAGCAGCTAGCCGACCTCATGGAGGAGCAGCCAGTGTCTAAACCTAAGCGACCTGAAGCTCGAATCGATCCTGACTTAATATGAGTTTAATCGACGAGTTAGCTGAGGCGTTAACAACAGTTCAAGATCCCGAGCTCCATCGTTCAATTACTGAACTTGGAATGGTTGAAGACCTTTCTGAAAATGATGGGGAAGTTACAGTTCGAATTCTTTTGACCATTTCTGGTTGCCCGATGCAAGATCGCTTACGCGGTGATGTTACTAATGCGCTAAATAAGATAGCTGGAGTAAAATCAGTCCAGTTAGATTTTGGTGTCATGAATCAAGACCAGCGCGATAATGTAAAAAAAATTATGCGCAATGGTCGTGAAAAATTCATTCCTTTTGCTCAACCAGACTCATTGACTAGAGTCATAGGAATCGCGTCGGGCAAAGGGGGGGTCGGAAAATCTTCACTTACGGTCAACCTTGCAGTCGCGGCTGCAGCTAAAGGGCTTCGTGTTGGAATTTTGGATGCGGATGTTTATGGGCACTCAATTCCGCGACTTATGGGTTTGATGGGCCAACGTCCTACGGCTATCGATCAAATGTTTATTCCCCTCGAGTCATACGGGGTAAAAACCGTATCGATGGAGATGTTTAAGCCAGAGCGCAGTGATGCCGTTGCTTATCGTGGTCCACTATTGCACCGAGTCCTTGAGCAGTTGTTATCCGATGCCTATTGGGGCGACTTGGACCTATTGCTCATCGATCTACCGCCTGGAACCGGTGATTTAGCTATCTCCCTTGGTCAATTAATTCCAACGTCAGAGATTTTGGTTGTAACTACCCCGCAGATTGCCGCAGCGGAAGTTGCTGAACGGGCTGGCAGAATTGCGCATCAGATTCACCAGCATGTTATTGGAGTAGTTGAGAACATGTCTGAGTACATCGATAAAACAACGGGCCAAACGGTTTCACTATTCGGAAACGGTGGAGGCGAAGAAACCGCTAAGCGCCTATCGACGCTAGTTGGAATTGAAGTACCGCTACTTGGAAAGATTCCATTTAGTATCGATCTTCGTATGGGTGGAGATCAAGGCATTCCAGTGATTATCGCTGCACCAGAATCGGCAAGTGCTTTAGCACTTAATGAAATTGCCGAAAAATTAATAAAGCGAAGTAAGTCTTTACTTGGCGTCCGCTTGGGGATTGCTACGTAACTCGGCAACTACTTCTTTAACTATATCTGCAAGTTCGCTACGAACAAAATCTCTTGTTGCGACTTCACCTAATGAAATGCGAAGTGATGCTATTTCTCGAGTTAAGTATTCTGCATCAGCGATACTACGTTCATTTCGAGCTCGGTCTTCATTGAGCTGAATTCGATCTCTATCTGCTTGACGATTTTGTGCAAGCAAAATCAACGGGGCAGCATAGGAAGCTTGAAGTGAAAGAATCAGCGTTAAGAAAATAAAAGGATAGTCATCAAAGCGCATGTCTCTTGGGGCTAAAGAGTTCCAAGCAACCCATGAAAGTACAAAAACCGTCATGTAAACCAAGAATCGTGCGGTGCCTAAGAAGCGCGCAAAACGCTCAGACATGCGACCAAAAGTCTCTGGATCAAAGTTAGGTCGAAGCGAACGGCGAGTTTCGCGTGGAGTATCTAAACCAAATGCACGTGCCATTCTTAGACCTCCTTATATGCGACGGGCGATTTCTCACGGTGATCATGACGCCAGTTATCTGGCAGCAAGTGGTCCAAAACATCATCGACAGTTATTGCACCTAATAAACGTTCGTTGGCATCAATCACCGGAAGTGAGAGCATGTTGTAACTTGCTAAATGTGAAGAAACCTCATGCAGGGATGCATCTGGCTTTACGCCTTTAGAATCGGTATCAACAATTGAGCCAAGTAAAATAGATGGTGGTTCGCGCAATAAGCGTTGATAATGAACCGTTCCAATAAAACGTCCAGTAGGAGTTTCAAGTGGTTGACGGCAGATAAAAATTTGTGATGCTAACGCAGGGGAAATCTCTTTTTGCCGAACTGCAGCGAGTGCATCTGCAACTGAATAATCTGCACTCATAACAATTGGCTCCGTAGTCATCATTCCACCAGCTGAATAATCTTCATACGTCATCAGGCGCAAAACATCTTCAGCATCCTCTGGTTCCATCAACTCTAAAAGCGCTTCGGCACGTTCTTGTCCGATTTCGCGAAGTAAATCGGCGGCATCATCTGGATCCATCTCACCTAAAACATCTGCAGCTCGCTCACCTTCTAGGGCTTCAAGCAGTGCAACACGATCGGCTTCATCCATTTCCTCTAAAACATCGGCAAGACGTTCGTCATCTAAAGCGCCAGCAATTTCAACGCGGCGCTTCGCTGGCAAATCCTGAAGTACAGTTGCTAGATCTGCGGCACGTAGATTTGAAAGTGTTGAAAGTAAGTTTGTGACACCCTGATTTTGTTCGGTATGGGCAAAACCAACCACTTCTTCCCAAGCAACTGTTGAAGTTGCACCTTTACGACGCAGTCCACGACCAGGACGCATGATATGAACACGATTAATGAGCCAATCACCGGTTCGATTTTGTTCCATTCCCATGTCTTCAACAATTACACGTTCACTTGATGCGATATGTGTGATTGAGCGATCGAGCATGTCGCCCAAAATCAACACTTCGCCAGGACGTGTCTCATAGCGGCGCATGTTCAATAGTCCAGTAATTACAACCGCCCCGCTCTCAATCGAGGTGACCCGAGTGATTGGGACAAATACACGTCGGCGAAGTGGAACTTCTACGACTAAGCCAAGAACTCGTGGCGGTAAGTTATTAGTGCGAAGGGTCGCCACAGCATCTCGCACCTTTCCTACTGGATCACCATTGGGGTCGAAAACTGCGGTGCCTGCAAGACGGGCGAGAAATACTCGGTTTAGGAGATTGCCGCTCATGGGTTAAGGGTACCTTTACCTCATGAGTGCAGGCGAACAATTGCAGAATAGGCAACACGATCGCGACAGTCATACCGCGATCCCAGCCCGACCAGACCTAATTCGCTTAGGTCTTGGAATCGTTGGAATCGGTACCTCTGGTCCACTTATTGCAATGAGCGCCATGCCCATTACAACCTTAATCTTCTGGAGAAATTTGGGGGGAGCGCTATTAACTCTGCCCTTTGCGCTTAAGCACCGAGCCCACCGAGAAGGTGTTAGGTGGGCTATTACTGCTGGTGTGGTTCTAGCAGTTCACTTCATTGGTTTTTTTCTTGCAATGCGATGGACAACTGTCGCTGCCGGAACGGCCCTTGTAGCTTTACAACCAATCTTTGCCGCACTTTTTGTGAAATTAAGTGGAGGTCATATCCCTTCATCAGTTTGGCTCGGAATGATAGTCAGCTTTTCCGGAGTGTTACTCATCTCTGGTGTAGATCTTCACATTTCATTCAAATCTTTTCTTGGTGATATTGCTGCGTTGATCTCTGCAGCATTAGCTGCCCTATACATGATGGCCGGTTCAAGAGCACAGCGAACTTTAGAAACCGCTACGTACACAACAATCTGTTATTTTGTTTGCGCAATTACTGTTCTGCCAGTGGCATTAATTTCTGGTGTGGCACTATTTAATTTCACCGCGCGCGAGTGGTGGATTCTGCTTGGTCTGATTTTAGGTGCTCAGATACTTGGTCATACCATGTTTAATTCAGCCCTAAAACGCGTTTCACCAGCCATCGTATCTTTGATTATTTTTTTTGAAGTTCCAGTAAGTTCTATTCTTGCAATTTGGTGGATCGGTCAGAAGCCACCGCTTGGAATTCTTCCGGGGATTGCACTTATCTTGATTGGCTGCGTTCTCGTGGTTACCCGTAGTCGAGCAAATCAAAACGAAATAACACCATGATTGATTTACATACCCATACAAATAAAAGTGATGGTACCGATTCCCCAAGAGAGCTAATTAATAAGGCTATTTCATTAGGGATGAGTGTCATTGGAGTTACTGATCACGATACGACTTCTGGTTGGGTAGAGGCCACCGAAAGCTTAAGAGGAACACTTGGTTTAGCTTTAGGCAGTGAAATTTCCTGCTTAACTAACGATGGCATTAGCGTTCATATGCTTGGCTTGCTCTTTGACGGTGAAGACAAACAGATGCAAACCATGCTTGAAGAAACTCGTGATGGTCGACTGCCCCGAATGCGCACAATGATTGAAAAAATGCGTCAGGCCGGCATAGATATTGCAATGGAGGATGTTTACGCAGCCCTTCCGGAAGGAGCAACTTTGGGCCGCCCACATCTTGCAGATGCCCTAGTGAATAAAGGAATAATTAAATCTCGCGATGAGGCATTTCAAGGAATGCTCAACAATGATTCCCAGTTTTATGTCTCTCATGCAGCGCCAACTCCAGAGGATGCGATTGGAATCATTCGAAGCGCTGGGGGAGTTGCAGTAATCGCCCACCCGTTCGCTTCACTGAGAGGAAAAATTCTACAAGCTTCAGATTTTAAGAGCTTAGTAGATGCTGGTTTGAATGGAATTGAAGTTGATCACCGCGATCAAAACCCTGATGAGAGAGCAATGTTGCGTGGGATTGCACTAGATCTTGATTTAGTAATAACCGGTGCCAGCGACTATCACGGAAGCGGTAAACTCAATTCGTTAGGTGAGTGTGGGACTAGCCCAGATCAGTGGGAAAGACTTGAAGCTCAATCGAATAGTCGAAGGGTAGTGAGAGCATGAAAGTAGCTCAGATAAGCGCACTGACCTTTGCGATCCAATCCTTCGTAACTCTCTTCGTAATTATGGATCCACCTGGTGCTACACCGATTTTCTTAGCCCTGGTTGCCCATAAACCTGCACAAGAGCGACGTAAGCTGGCTTTAAAAGCGGCTTCGGTTTCATTTTTTGTCATCACACTCTTTGCATTATTTGGCCGATTTATTCTCAGTTACTTAAATGTTTCTATGGCAGCACTTCAAGCTGCCGGTGCACTATTACTCTTACTTATTTCGCTGGATCTATTAACTGGCGGCAAAGGGGGCGGTAGAAATTCGAGCTCGGACTCAAATATTGCCTTAGTCCCACTTGGAACTCCACTGCTGGCCGGCCCGGGTGCAATTGTTGCGACGATGATCTTTGTTCAGCAGGCCGATAGTGCTGCCATGATTGCGGGCTTAGTCGGTGCAATTGTTGCAGTCCATATTGCAATTGCTGGCGCGTTGATGGCGTCTACGGCAATCTTGAAAGTTATTAAAGAATCCGGCGTGACACTAGTGGCTCGAATCGCAGGATTATTGCTTGCAGCTATTGCCGTTCAGATGCTGGTTGATGCGATTCGTATCTTTGTTGCTGCCTAGCTCTCTTTAAATTTCTTAGTTCGAGTTCTTGTTCGCTCAGTCTTCTCTTTTGGGGCAGAAGCTTTAGCCGGAGCACGTTTTACAGGTGCTTTGTTTTCAACTCTTACAACAGGTTTAGCTTTAGTCATCCGACCGGTAGAGCCAGCAGGAATATTTAGAACTTCATAGAGATGGGGAGAAGAAGAATAAGTCTCTTCAGGCTCGGCCAAACCGAGATCTAAAGTTTGATTAATCATCTTCCACCGCGCAAGTTCATCCCAGTCAACAAAAGTAACTGCAATACCATCAGCGCCTGCGCGCGCTGTACGGCCAATTCGGTGCACGTAAGTCTTCTCATCTTCAGGGCACTGATAGTTGATGACGTGTGTAATTCCTTCAATATCAATTCCACGTGCAGCAACATCAGTTGCTACAAGTACATCTGATTTTCCAGCTTTGAAGTCACCTAAAGCTTTTTCACGAGCCCCTTGACCTAAATCACCATGAATTGTGGCGGCACGAAAGCCACGCTCGAGTAGGTCATCAGCGGTTTTTTGACATGTGCGTTTAGTGCGACAAAAAACAATTGTTGGTCCACGGCCATCGGCTTGCAAAATTCGAGCTAACATTTCAATTTTATCCATCGCATGTGCGCGCAAAACATGCTGCTTAATACGTGTTACAACTGCGCCTTCATCTTCACTATCTTGAGTACGAATGTGAATCGGTTGATTCATAAAGCGTCGGGCAAGTGCGATGATGTCACCCGGCATGGTGGCCGAAAAGAGCATCGTCTGAGCTCTATTGGGCGTATTAGCTAAAATCTTTTCAACATCAGGTAAGAATCCAAGATCTAACATCTCGTCGGCTTCATCGAGTACAAGGCGTGAAACTTCTTTAAGTTTTAATTGGCCTTGTCGCGATAGATCTAGAAGGCGGCCAGGGGTTCCAACCACAATTTCTACACCGGCTTGCAAGGCTTCAATTTGGGGCTCAAATGCACGCCCTCCATAGACAGCCAGGGTTCTGATTCCACGATGAGCAGCTAACTCTTCGATATCGCGCGTAACTTGAGTACATAGTTCGCGCGTTGGAACAACGATCAATACTTGAGGCATTCCCTTATTTGCAAAATCTTCCCACTCTGAATCATTTGGTGCAATTACGCGCTCAATAACTGGAATTCCAAAGGCTAAAGTTTTTCCAGTTCCGGTTTTTGCTTGACCAATTACATCTCCATCACTGAGAGCAATCGGAAGCACCATCTCTTGAATGGCAAAGGGGGCAATGAACCCATGTGCGTGAAGAGCTTCAATCGTTTCGGGACGAAGTGGAAGATCAGCGAAAGTATTTGCCACCTTATGCAGCGCCGAAACCGACGCGACGAGATGCGGCTTCGCCGACCTCGACGTAGCCGATTTTGTCTGCAGGAACAATTATTTCGTGTCCGCGAGCATCGGTTAATGTCAGTGGCTTACCGGATGCAAGTGCATCGGCCACTGCAGTCTTAATGTCGGTAGCAGTCTGGGTGCTCTCAAAAACCAAATCAGAGGCAACTCGCGTAACAGCGATCCGGACCTCTGACTTTACAGTCGAGTCGATTTTCTTTGTACTCATGTTCTAATCCTATCGGCCTTTAATTGCGTGGGAAACCAGAAATACCTCTCCACATGAGGTTATTGACGAGTTCTACTGCTTGCTCGCGAGTTAACGTGCTATCTCGGTCCAGCCAATGACGTGCGGTGACTTGTGCATACCCAATCATTCCAACACCAAGGAGCATCGAAGCCTCTTTTGGAAGACCAGTATCAATAGAAATAACCGCACTTGCTGCAGCTGCACAGTCATAAGTCATTCGATTCAGACGCTCTCGTACTGATGGTTCAACACTCATATCGCTTTCAAAGAGTAATCTAAAAGCTTCACCCTCTTTTTCAATAAAAGTAAAATATGCATCTACGGTTGCATGAACACGATTTGCATTATCGGGTGTAGATGCAATTGCTTTTTGGATTTCAAAAACTAGCGAATCAATATGTAAATCTAAAACTGCTAAGTAGAGCTCTAGTTTTGAAGGAAAATGTTGATAAAGAACCGGCTTACTTACATTTGCACGATCAGCGATTTCATCCATCGCGGCTGAGTGATATCCAGCAACAGTAAAGACCTCTAAAGCAGCCGATAGAAGCAAGGCTCGGCGCTCGTCACGAGGTAGTCGAGCCTTATTAGAAGTGTCTGCAGTAGTCATTAGGGGAATCGTACGGCAGAATCACTCATCTATGGAAATTCCGCCACTTATTGAACAAGGCAGCACGCTTAGCGCTGAAGAAGCACGCCGCTATAGCCGGCACTTAGCGCTGCCAGATATTTCAACAATAGGTCAAGAACGCTTGAAGAAATCAAAAGTCTTATGTGTTGGTGCAGGCGGCTTAGGTTCACCCGTTTTGATGTATTTAGCTGCTGCAGGTATTGGGACTCTTGGCATTGTTGATTTTGATGTTGTAGATGAAAGTAATCTCCAGCGGCAGATTCTTCATGGAGAGAGCGATATTGGTAAGAGTAAAGCTGCGAGTGCGCGTGCAACTATTCTTGAGATTAATTCACATGTAAATGTTGTCGTTCATGATGTTGAGTTGAGCAACCGCAACGCATTAGAAATTCTGGGGCAGTACGATTTAATTATCGATGGTACGGATAATTTTGCAACAAGATATTTAATTAATGACTCTGCAGTGCTTTTAGGTAAACCATATGTATGGGGTTCGATTTATCGTTTCGATGGCCAAGCCACAGTTTTTTGGGCCGAACATGGCCCTTGTTATAGATGTCTACACCCACAGCCCGCTGTAGATGTCGCAAGCTGCGCAGAGGCCGGAGTTCTTGGCGTATTGTGCGCAACGATTGGTGCGATCCAAGCAACTGAAGCGATAAAGATTATTACGGGAGCTGGAACTGCGCTCATTGGCAATCTCATGATGTACAACGCTTTGGATATGAGTTTCGAGAAGATTGAAATCAAAAAGGATCCTTTGTGTGACTTATGTAGTCAGAATGCAAGCCAACACCAATTGCTAGACGACTATGAAGCGTTCTGTACCAGTCCATCTAGTGATGAGATTTCAGTTTTTGAGCTAAAAGAGCGGATGCAGCAGGGTAAGGATTTCTTACTGGTAGACGTTCGAGAAGCTCATGAGTTTGAATTAGTCCGAATCCCTGGTTCTATTTTGATTCCAATGTCAAAATTTTTTGATGGAAGCGCAATCGCATCCTTACCGATGAAAAAAGAGATTATTCTGTACTGTAAAGTTGGAATACGTTCGGCAACGGCGTTAAATATTCTTAAGTCAGCGGGTCACAACAGAGCAAGTCACGTCAGTGGTGGAGTTCTAGCGTGGGTTGAAAACATCGAACCAGAACTAAAGGTGTA
>WLHW01000034.1 GCA_009702525.1 Actinomycetota bacterium | reverse complement strand
CTCTATCCTCTTACATCTGTCAAGAATGCCAAAACACGCTCACGGCTCTGCTCTAAATACTTAGGCAGCATCTGCTTGTGCTCAAGATTATTGGTTTCAAATAGGTAGTTCAATAACATCAATCGGCGCTGGAGCAGTAAGGCTTTCATAGCAGTTTCGGAAAACTCCGGTAACGGCTTCACGCTCTCATAGCCAGCGAGGAGCGCAGCCTCCTGTTCAGGTGTATCCAGATAGTACAAAGTGATAGCCATATCTTGAGCCGGTAAACCGAAGCCGCAATCATCGAAATCAATAATGTAAATCAAATCGTCGTGGCTCATCATGTTCCAGCCATGAAGGTCTGCATGGATAATCTGGGGAGCTGATTGTTCGTATAACGCATGTGTACATTTCATGATCTCGTCAGCGCTCTCCTGGAATAACTTCCTATCGCTGGCGCTTAATGCAGATTTCTCACTGAAGAGATAATCCTCGGTTCCCCACAAAAAATCATTAAATGTAGGAAGTTTGGCTTTAGAAGATAATTGAAATTGTGCACCTTGCATATGTAAATGAGCAAGAGTCTGCCCAATTCGATGTAACTGGTCTAGTGATGGTTCATCACCAATCTCCTCTCCTTCCAGCCACGTGTAAAGAACGCAATTGAGCGAGCGTCCGATTTCTTCATGACTAATTGAGGTTACAAAAAAATCGCTGAGATTTGCGATAGGCGTAGGAACGTTCACATTGACATTTCTGCTCAAGCTCTGAACCCACTCAACTTCAGCCTGAGTATTTTCGGTAGATCTTGAAGAGTTAATGTTTATTCGAAGTGCATACGTGTGGCCTGAATCGGTTGTCACTTTAAATGTGGCATTGAACTCATAATTAATGCACTCCACCTGCGCAGTATTCAGACCATAGAGCTTGAGGGCTTCACGTGCAGTTTGCGACAAGGAAGCAATTTGCTCATTCTGCGCCTGTTCAAAAAATTGAGTACTCATGTCAGTTCTCTAAAATCTCGCCGGTCTCGGTATTTACTTTTTGGGAGGAAATCTGGACTAAATGCGCCTCGATAATGGATGCAATTTTGTTACCAATACCTGGGGTCGCCCCAATATCTTCAACCGTTGCTTTACGAATCGCAGCCACTGAACCAAATCGCTCTAATAAAGCAGCTCTGCGCACTGAACCTAGCTGAGGAATCTCATCTAAGATCGATTCCAACATCACCTTTGATCGACGTGAGCGATGGAAAGTAATTGCGAATCTATGTGCTTCATCGCGGATGCGTTGTAAGAGATAGAGCCCTTCACTACTACGGGGCAAAATAATCGGATCACTCGACCCAGGAATCCAGACTTCTTCTAATCGCTTAGCTAAGCCACACAGCGCGATGTCATTAATGCCAAGTTCGCTCAGTGCTCGAGCTGCAGCGTTTACTTGTGGGGCTCCACCATCGACAACTATTAACTGCGGTGGATATGAGAACTTACTTAACTTTCCACCGAGCTGGGCGACCTCAGCCTCATCAATGGACCTATCATCTAGAAGGCGTTTCAAACGGCGAGTGATCACTTGATGCATGGCACGCGTATCGTCAAAGCCTTCTGAGGTATCAATAATGAATCGTCGGTACTCACTCTTCTTAGCAAGTCCATCTTCAAAGACGACCATCGATGCCACAACCGAGGTTCCGGAAATATTTGAGATATCAAAACATTCAATTCGCAAAGGAGTGCGTTCTAACTCGAGAGCCTCTTCGATCTCAACTAAGGCTTTTCCGCTGACTGCTGCATCCGTAGCCCGCTTGCTTAGGAACTGAATTAACGAGTACTGCGCATTGCGTTTAACGGTTTGAAGAATCTCAAACTTTTCACCACGTTGTGGAACCTTCAATGACACTGGGGCTCCGCGCAAACCAGAAAGCCACTCCTCTAGGGCTGGTGCATCAAGTGGAAGTTCATTGATCAAGATCTGCGCAGGTATCTCATTGGGCGTGCTTTGGCTATAAATCGAGAAAAACAGTGCGCCCATTTCATCTTCACCTTCGAGGGACCTGCTTTGATCAACTATCCAGGAACGCGAACCTTTAATTGCGCCTCCACGTACGATGAAAATAGAGCCAGCTGCATGCGCTCCGTCATGGTGAATCGCAACTATGTCGGCAGTTAAGTTATCCGGCAACGCAGCATCGGCGGATTCCTGAGCGCGTTCAATTGACGTAATCGAATCACGAATCTTGCTTGCGCGCTCAAACTCTTCACGCTCTGAGGCCAAAGCCATTTCGCTTCGTAACGTAGGAACGATGTCCGCATTACTATCGGACATAAATGTAACTAAGCGATCCGATAAAGCTTTGTGGTCGGCTTGGCTCACCCACTCAACACAAGGGGCTGCACATTTACCAATATCGCCTAATAAACATTGGCGTTTAGTTCGTCGCGCCCGTTCGAAGTTACCAGTCGAGCAGGAACGTATTGGAAAAACCTTCAGGATGACTTCAAAAGTATTGCGCAACGCCCAGGTATGGGTGAAAGGTCCAAAATATGTAATCCCTGGTCGCTTTGATTTACGAGTGATGAAAATGCGTGGGAACTCATCATTACTAGTGACAGCCAAATAAGGATAGGACTTATCATCTTTAAACTGGACGTTGTAATAGGGGTTGTACTGCTTTATCCATGAGAACTCTAACTGTAAAGCCTCAATCTCAGTTGCAACGATAGTCCAATCAACTCGAACTGCTTCATGCACCATGCGATCGGTTTTAGTTGCAAGATTTGCTTGAAAATAATTACTTAAACGATTCTTTAGATTCTTAGCCTTTCCGACATAAATCACTTTGTCATCGCCGTTATAGAAACGGTAAACGCCAGGGTGTTCGGGGATATTGCTAGGCCGATAACTCTGAGGATCTGCCATCACGTTACTTCTTAGCTGTTACTTTTCGATTAGTTGCCAGCATCGGAGCTAAGAACTGACCGGTATAACTTGCAGCAACTTTGGCGACATCTTCTGGCGTGCCTTCGGCTACAACTAATCCCCCACGGAAGCCACCTTCTGGCCCCATATCAATGACCCAATCCGAACATTTAATGACATCGAGATTATGTTCGATCACTAACACGGTGTTGCCTGTTTCCACTAGACGATTGAGAACAATCAGTAACTTACTGACGTCTTCAAAGTGCAGTCCGGTCGTAGGTTCATCCAATACATAAATTGTGCGCCCAGTAGAACGACGTTGAAGTTCGGTCGCTAATTTCACACGCTGGGCTTCTCCACCAGAGAGCGTAGGCGCGGACTGACCTAAGCGAACATAGCCCAAGCCCACATCGTTGAGGGTCTTAAGGAAGCGTGCAATCGTAGGTACTGATTCAAAGAATGAGTGGGCCTCTTCAATCGGCATATTTAATACATCGGCAATTGTCTTGCCTTTGTAATGAACTTCGAGAGTTTCTCGGTTATAACGTGCTCCATGACAGACTTCGCAAGGAACATAGACATCAGGTAGGAAGTTCATCTCAATGGTAATCGTTCCATCGCCCGAACAGTTTTCGCAGCGACCACCTTTAACATTGAAAGAGAAACGACCCTGCTGATATCCGCGAATCTTGGCTTCGGTTGTTTCAGCAAAAAGCGCACGCACTTTATCGAAAACTCCGGTGTACGTTGCCGGGTTAGAGCGGGGCGTACGTCCAATAGGAGATTGATCTACGTGAACTACCTTGTCGAGAAGATCTACGCCCGTAACGCTGCGATGCCGTCCAGGAACAAGGCGAGCACCGTTGAGCTTATTGGCTAACGTCGTATACAAAATATCATTGACTAGTGTTGATTTACCTGAACCACTGACACCGGTTACTGAGACAAAAACTCCCAACGGAACTTGTACATCGATATCTTGTAAGTTATTTTCTTTTGCGCCCTTTACAGTCAGAACTCGTTTAGGGTCAATCGGGCGACGTTTCTGTGGAATCTCAATGGACTTACGACCTGATAGGTAAGCACCCGTGATTGACTCCTTGGATGCAATGAGCTCTTCATAGCTTCCGGAAACTACGACGTGGCCACCATGCTCGCCTGCTCCTGGTCCGATATCCACAATCCAGTCGGCGGTACGAATTGTTTCCTCATCGTGTTCAACAACGATAAGGGTATTTCCAAGATCTCGTAAATGAGTCAAGGTCTCGATTAACCGTCGATTATCACGTTGATGCAGACCAATACTTGGCTCATCCAAGACATAGAGAACTCCGACTAGACCACTACCAATCTGAGTTGCAAGACGGATGCGCTGTGCTTCTCCTCCAGAAAGTGTGGCTGCCGGTCTTGCGAGAGACAGATAGTCCAAACCTACATCGAGAAGGAAACCAAGGCGGGCATGGACTTCCTTCATTACACGTTCAGCAATTTGGGCCTCACGTTTATTAAGTTTAATATTTTTTAGGAATTCGGCGCACTCTGAAATGGAAAGCTCAGTGATGTCAGAGATATTTTTATTGCCAATTGTTACTGCTAAAACCTCAGGCTTAAGGCGTGCGCCTTTACATACCTGGCACGGAATTTGGCGCATATAGGCTTCGTATTTATCACGGCTGTAATCACTATCAGTCTCGCTATGGCGGCGATGGATGAATGGAACCACTCCCTCAAAACCGGTGGTGTAGTTCTTAGTTCCATAGCGACCTTTGTACTTCATCTTAATCTCATACTCATAGCCATTCATAATGGCTTCTCGCGCCTTTACTGAGATCTTTTTCCACGGTGTATTAAGTGAGAATGGTAGATCTTTCGCAAGAGCTTCAAGTAGGCGAATAAAGTAGTCAGCAGATTGTCCACCAGACCACGGCGCTATTGCACCATCATTAATTGAAATGGAGTCATCTGGAATAATGAGATCTTCATCGACCTCTAACTTTGTTCCAATACCCGAACACTCTGGGCAGGCACCAAAGGGTGAGTTAAAAGAGAATGAACGTGGCTCTAACTCCTCAAAAGACAGGTTGCAATCGTGGCAAGCTAAATGTTCACTAAAGGTACGCTCTTTATCGGCCGACTTAGCGTCAACAAAATCAAGAATGACGATTCCCGATGCTAAACGTAAAGCTGTTTCAATCGAATCGGTAAGTCGCGTTTTACTCTCAGCTTTTGCTGTGAGTCGATCGACGACAACTTCAATGGTGTGCTTTTCCTGCTTCTTTAACTTTGGCGCCTCGTTGAGTTGAATGACTGTGCCATCAACACGGGCGCGTGAGTATCCCTGCGTAATAAGTTCAGCGAATAAATCTAAGAACTCACCTTTGCGGGAACGAACAACTGGAGCTAAGACTTGAAATTTTGTCGTTGCCGGCATCGCCAATATCTGATCCACAATCGCTTGAGGAGATTGGCGTGAAACTGCTTTGCCACATTGCGGACAGTGCGGAATACCGGCGCGCGCGAATAAAAGACGCAAATAGTCATAGACCTCGGTAATTGTGCCCACTGTTGAGCGTGGATTTCGATTTGTAGATTTTTGATCGATTGAGACGGCCGGTGATAGACCTTCAATGAAATCTACATCGGGCTTATCCATCTGCCCTAAGAATTGGCGGGCATAGGCCGAAAGTGATTCAACATAGCGACGTTGACCTTCAGCAAAGATAGTGTCAAAGGCTAAAGAGGATTTACCTGAACCAGATAGTCCAGTGAACACGATCAGAGCATTGCGAGGTAGCTCGATAGAGACATCTTTAAGATTATGCTCACGTGCTCCGCGCACAATTAACTTATCGATACTCACTAAACGCCTGCCTCTTCCATCGACCGTAGCTCTTTCTTTAAAATCTTTATCTCATCGCGCAAACGGGCCGCTACCTCAAACTGGAGCTCACCTGCCGCATTCTTCATCTGATCAGTGAGCGAGCCTATCAACGCCACTAAATCCTGTCGCGGCAAAGTCAGCATTGCCTTGGTGTAGATACCGCTAGATGGAGCGCTCTTTTGATTCGCCTTTTTATTGGCGGCCAGGAGGTCTTCGGTATCTTCAGACTCGCGGTTAATCAAGTCGGTAATATCGGCAATCTTCTTGCGCAAAGGTTGTGGATCGACCCCGCGCTCTAGGTTATAGGCAACCTGCTTAGCTCGACGTCTATTTGTTTCATCTATCGCCTTGGCCATTGAGTCCGTGATGTTATCGGCATACATATGTACCTCGCCTGAAACATTTCGTGCTGCGCGACCAATAGTTTGAATTAGTGAGGTTGAAGAGCGCAGGAAGCCCTCTTTATCAGCGTCCAAAATAGCTACGAGTGAAACTTCAGGAAGATCGAGACCTTCGCGAAGTAAGTTAATTCCAATCAAGACATCGTATTCACCAGTACGAAGTTCTCGCAGAAGCTCTACACGTCGCAATGTATCTACCTCAGAGTGTAGATATCGGACCCTTATTCCTTTCTCCTGCATGTAATCAGTTAAATCCTCTGACATCTTCTTCGTTAATGTTGTTACAAGGACGCGCTCATTTTTCTCAGCTCTCATCCGTATTTCATTGAGCAAATCATCGATCTGGCCCTTGATGGGTTTAATAACAATCTGTGGGTCAATAAGACCAGTAGGTCTGATTACTTGTTCCACAACATCGCCATTTACTTTTGCCATCTCATATTTACCGGGAGTCGCAGATAGGTAGAGTTTTTGGCCAGTCCGCTCCAGGAATTCAGGGAATTTAAGTGGACGATTATCAAGTGCGCTGGGCAAGCGAAAACCATGCTCAACTAGAGTTCGCTTACGTGATGCATCGCCTTCAAACATGGCACCTAACTGTGGGACCGTCACATGGCTTTCATCGATAACGACCAGGAAATCTTCGGGGAAATAATCCAGTAGACAGTTAGGGGCAGAGCCAGATTCGCGCCCATCTAAGTGACGCGAATAATTCTCGATGCCACTACAAAAACCAATCTGCTCCATCATTTCGACATCAAATGTGGTTCGCATGCGGAGTCGCTGGGCTTCTAGAAGCTTTCCCTGTTTTTCAAAGAGATTAAGTTGAATCTGTAACTCATCTTCGATTTCACCAATAGCTCGCTTAATTGTTTCAGGCCCAGCGGCGTAGTGGGTAGCAGGAAAAATATACATCTCGGTTTCATCACGAATGATTTCACCTGTTAGAGGATGAAGTGTTGAAATCTTTTCAATCTCATCGCCAAACATCTCGATTCGAATGGCTAACTCTTCGTACATAGGAATGATTTCGATGGTATCCCCACGCACCCTAAAGGTTCCGCGTTCAAAGGCCATATCGTTGCGTTTGTATTGAATATCAACGAATCGACGCAATAATGCGTTGCGCTCGATTTCATCTCCTACTCGCAGAGTTACCATGCGATCGATGTATTCCTGTGGCGTTCCTAACCCATAAATACATGAGACTGTTGCAACAACTATGACATCGCGTCTAGTTAAAAGTGAGTTAGTAGCTGAGTGACGTAGGCGTTCAACCTCGTCATTAACGCTTGAATCCTTCTCAATGAAAGTATCAGTTTGAGGAACGTAAGCTTCTGGTTGGTAGTAATCGTAATAAGAGACGAAGTACTCAACGGCGTTGTTTGGAAGAAGTTCTCGGAACTCATTGGCAAGCTGGGCCGCCAGAGTTTTATTAGGTGCCAGAACTAAGGTAGGTCGTTGTAGTTTTTCAATCAGCCAAGCAGTTGTTGCCGATTTTCCTGTACCGGTCGCACCTAGGAGAACGACGTCTTGCTCCCCCGCCTCAAATCTGCGGGCGATATCAGCTATCGCTTCGGGTTGATCACCTGCAGGTATGTAATCACTAATAACCTGAAATGGCTCAACTCGACGTTGTACATCAGAGACTGGGCGCATTGACTTAGTCTAGTTTGCAGAAGCAGATAAACCATCCCAAATATTCTCAACCTGGCGCAGCAAATCATCCTCACTGCCACTGTTTTCAAGGACATGGTCGGCAACGCCCACCCGTTGTTCGCGCGTTGCCTGTGCGGCGATGCGAGATTGGATCTCAGAGATATGTAGGCCTTTGGCGCGTAAGCGCGCAATGCGCAACTCCATGTCGGCCTCAACCGTGATAACGAGATCGAAGCGATCGGCGGCGCTCTTTTCAAAGAGAAGTGGAATTTCGTAGACCAAAATCTGATCACCACTAAGTGAATGCACCGCTTCATTAAATTGCGCTGTTACACGAGGGTGGACTATTCCTTCAAGGGCCGCAAGAGCGTTTGCATCTTTAAATACAATCTCCCCCAACGCGCGACGGTCGATATCTCCGTTTTTTAAAATTGAATCCCCGAAATAGTTAACTATTTCATCAAAACCTTCGGTCCCGCGAGCGATGACATCCCGTGCTAATTGATCGGCATCAATTACTAGCGCTCCGAGCTCAGCAAAAAACTGTGCGGCCAGAGATTTCCCGCTACCTATTCCACCTGTTAATCCAATGACACGCATAGATAAAGGATAGCCGCTGTCATTAGAACTATTGGAAATAGAAAAGGCCCGGCATTATCGCCGGGCCTTTTCAACTCAGTTCTAGTTCTTATTCGGCAACAACTGCCTCTACAACGCCATCTTCTGGAGTTGCTGCAGCGTCAGCGGCCTTGGCCTCTGCTTTCTGCTTCTTATGTGCCATGAAGCGCTCTTGAGCTTGGGCATACTGCTGCTCCCACTCTTCACGTGCGGTTTCATAACCAGGCTTCCATTCTTGGCTTTCAGCATCGAAGCCTTCTGGATAGATGAAGTTTCCTTCAGCATCATAGCGAGCAGCCATTCCATATTGAGTTGGATCAAATGCTTCGATCTCGATCTCATGTCCTTCATTTGCTTGCTTGAGTGAAAGCGAGATACGTCGACGCTCTAGGTCGATATCAATAATCTTCACAAAGAGTTCGTCATCAACGGCAACGACCTGCTCTGGAATCTCAACATGGCGCTCGGCCAACTCTGAGATGTGAACGAGGCCTTCAATTCCTTCATGCACACGAATAAATGCGCCGAAAGGAACAAGCTTTGTCACAACACCCGGTACAACCTGATTGATTGTGTGAGTGCGAGCAAATGCTTGCCATGGATCTTCTTGTGTTGCCTTAAGAGATAGCGAAACACGCTCGCGCTCAAAATCAACTTCAAGAACTTCAACGGTTACTTCATCGCCAACTTCTACAACTTCACCTGGATGATCGATGTGCTTCCATGAAAGCTCTGATACGTGAACGAGGCCGTCTACGCCACCTAGATCTACGAATGCGCCGAAGTTCACGATAGATGAAACAACACCTGTACGAACTTGACCCTTTTGTAGCTGGTTCAAGAAAGTAGTACGTGACTCTGACTGAGTCTGTTCTAGGAATGCACGACGTGATAGAACAACGTTGTTGCGATTCTTATCGAGCTCGATGATTCGCGCTTCAACCTGCTTGCCAATATATGGAGTCAGGTCGCGTACGCGGCGCATTTCAACAAGGGATGCAGGCAAGAAGCCGCGAAGTCCGATGTCAACGATCAGGCCACCTTTAACAACTTCAATAACAGTTCCGACGACAACTTCGTCGCGCTCTTACTTGCCTTCAATGTCTCGCCAGGCACGCTCATATTGTGCGCGCTTCTTAGAAAGAATAAGGCGGCCTTCTTTGTCTTCTTTTTGAAGAACAAGGGCTTCAATGCTTTCTCCGACTTTAACAATCTCATGTGGATCTACATCGTGACGAATTGAAAGCTCACGTGAAGGAATTACACCCTCAGTTTTGTATCCAATGTCGACAAGAACTTCTTCGCGACCAACTTGAACGATTGTTCCTGTGACGAGATCTCCGTCATTAAAATTTCGAATTGTTCCTTCGATAGCCGCTAGAAAATCTTCGGCTGATCCAATGTCATTTACTGCAATTACCGGTGTTGTAGACAAGTGAGCTCCGTAGGGATAGATGAGTAGTAGTTCCCGCTTTCGCGGCTGGAGGGCAAGAGTACGGTTTAAGCGTATAAAGGAGCAAATCAGCATCAGAAATCACGTGTAATCAATAGAATATGTCACCTATGAAGCGCTACCGGCAACTATTTTCGATTCCTAATGTCTGGGTATTGGTACTCGCTGCATTCCCGGCTCGCGTGGCTTACGGCATGGTGGGTTTATCCCTTTTCTTTAAAGCCCAGCAAGAGACTGGATCGATTGCTATCGCCGGATTAGTCATTGGGGCAAACTCTTTGGCCGGCTCATTTACTGCTGGAATTCGCGGCTCGGTGATCGATAAGTACGGACAAAAATGGCCACTGCGTATTTTGGTCCCTGGTTATGCAACGATGATGATTGTTGTCAACGCATCGCACTCATCACATGTAATTGTTGCAATGGCAATTCTTATGGGACTTACTGCGCCACCAATTAATCTTTCTGTTCGACCTTTATGGAAGACAATTGTTCCCCCTGATTTTCTGCGCACCGCTTACGCCGTTGACTCTTCGGTTATGAATACCGCTGGTGTCATAGGTCCAGTAATCGCAACGTCGCTAGCACTTTCTAAGCATCCAGGTACTCCCCTTATTACTGCTGCGGTTCTTATGAGTATCGGTGGTGGCGCACTTGCGATTGCACCCGTCTCGCGAGACTGGAAGCCAGAGAAAAAAGAGAAAGGTGCCGCATCATTATGGAATAACCCTGCACTGCGTTTGATGATGTTAGAGGGATCTTTTATTGGTTTTGGTTGGGGACTCTTTGATGTTGCAGTTCCAGCTTATGCAACGCTAGAAAACGTTGCACATCGCACAGCGTGGGTGTTTGCTGCGATGGGAATCTCGAGCATTATTGGTGGATTAGTTGCAGGTCTGATTTCTAAACGCACATCCTCTTTGCGCGCATTGCGCCGCACTTACTTGATGTGGTTTCTCGTTGCAATACCGATGGCATTTACCTATCCAGGTTGGTCTATGGCGATTGCTGGAGCGTGCTTAGGTTTTGTTGGCGGGGCAATCCAGGTTTTTTACTGGGAAGTCATGGAGGCCGTGCGTCCAAAAGGTTCTGCGGTTTCCTACATGGCTTGGTTATGGACAGTGGAAGGTAGCGTCATGTCACTGGGCGCAGCCGTTGGTGGCATCCTTTCGGATAATGTATCGCCGCAGTTTTGTTTAGCGCTCACCGCTGTCTCCATTGGCATGGGCAATGTCGTTCTCACTATTGGTAAAAAACGATTGATAGCAGCTGACCGCATTCCAACCGAGGAAGAAGATACTGCCGCCATGGAGGGCATTGCACCTACAACAAGTTAGTGTGCAGCCTCATGCCACGTTAAACCAAGTCCAGCACTGACATCTAGTGGTGCACGCAAAGGGTACGCAGCGCCCATTTCGCGCTTCACCAGTTCGGTCATTGCAATCTCTTCACCCTTAACAATTTCAACTATTAATTCGTCATGAATCTGTAAAAGTAAACGTGATGTAAATCCACCCTCTGTAATCGCAGAATCTACCCGCAACATTGCCAACTTTATTATGTCGGCTGCAGATCCTTGAATAGGTGCATTCAGCGCCATGCGTTCTGCCACGTCGCGGCGCATTCGATTATCGCTCATTAAATCGGGAAGGTAACGTCGACGACCCATAATCGTCTCTGTATAACCGACTTTACGTGCTTCCTCTACGACCGTCTTTAAATAATCACGAATACCACCAAAACGTTGGAAGTACGTATCCATTAAGCCTTGCGCCTCGCCCGGGCTGATGTCTAACTGTGCAGATAATCCATAAGAGGATAAACCGTAGGCCAGACCATAAGACATCGCCTTAATCTGTCGGCGCATCTCTGAATCAACTTCGCTCGCTTTCACACCAAAAATTACTGCAGCAATCGTTGCATGCAGATCTTCACCGGATTCAAATGCAGCCAAAAGTTTCTCATCGTTCGAAAGATGCGCCATGATGCGCATTTCGATTTGACTGTAGTCAGCCGTTAATAAACCGACATAACCTTTACCAGCAATGAAAGCATTTCGAATCGTACGTCCTTCTTCAGTGCGCACAGGGATGTTTTGTAAGTTAGGGCCCGTAGATGATAAACGTCCAGTTGCCGCAACTGTCTGCTGAAAATGCGTATGGATTCGCCCATCTGGTGCGATCTCGCTGATCAAGCCCTCGACAGTTGAACTGAGTTTTTTCGTTTCACGAATTCGAAGCAGATGTGTAAGAAGTGGGTGACCGGTTTTTTCACGCAGCCAATCCAAACTCTCGGCATCGGTAGTAAACCCAGTCTTGATCTTCTTGGTCTTAGGTAGGTTGAGTTCGTCAAAGAGGACTACCTGGAGTTGCTTGGGTGATGCGACATTGAATTCATGACCCACGCAATCATGCGCAGCTATGGTTTCTCGTCTTACTTCACCCTCAAAGAACTCATAGAGTTTTTCTAGCTCTTTTCGGTTTACGGCTACACCGATGCTTTCCATTCGAGCGAGTAGTTCTGCAATTGGAAGCTCCATGGAGTTGAAGAGCTCATTGAGATTGCGCTCCTTCAACTCTCGAGTGAGCGAATCCCGTAGGGAGAAAAGTACGCGAGCTGATGTCAAGAGTTCTTGCTCGGCAGAGGATGTATTAATAACTGAACCATCGCCCCATCGCTCTTGTAT
>WLHW01000033.1 GCA_009702525.1 Actinomycetota bacterium | reverse complement strand
CTGAGTCAGGCCAGCTCAGCCCTTTCAAGTGAGGATATTTCAAAGTTTCTTTACACTGCCGGTCAGCCAGATCCTGAACTTTTAATTCGAACATCAGGAGAACAACGTCTTGGCGGATTTATGTTGTGGCAGAGCGCGTCATCCGAGTTCTATTTTTGCGAGGCTTACTGGCCAGATTTTCGCCGTGTCGATTTTTTACGTGCCTTGCGTGCATACTCGCTGCGTCAACGACGTTTTGGTTCCTGATTAGTTCTTCAAGATTTAACAAAAGTGGTTCGCGTGTCGCGACCTACTTTGAGGCAACTAGTTCTACCTTTTTCATATCCGAAGCAGGTCCCAACTAGTACAACTTAAATCGAGGAGCTCAGCCATTGGCTTCTAAGAGTCAAAACGGTAAGAAGACCTTTGTATTAGATACCAGTGTTTTACTGGCTGACCCTGGCGCGCTCTATAAGTTTGCAGAGCATGAAGTCATTATTCCTATTGCAGTTATTGGTGAATTAGAGACCAAACGCGACCACCCAGAGCTTGGCTATTTTGCCCGGGCCGCCCTTCGAGCCCTTGATGATCTACGCCTTACCCATGGCCGTCTTGATAAGGCGCTGACTGTGACCCCTGAAGGCGGAACGCTCTCAGTTGAACTCAATCACACCGACCTCTCGACTTTGCCCCAGGGCTTTTTGCGCGATGGCACCAATGATTCGCGCATCCTGGCGATTGCAAAAAACTTGATGGGCGATGGTAAAGATGTCGTACTCGTTACTAAAGATTTACCGCTTCGCGTCAAAGCATCTTCGGTTGGCGTTGAGGCCCAGGAGTATCTAGCCGAGCTCGTCTCCAACAGCGGTTGGACTGGAATCGTTGAACTCGATGTCGGCTCCCAAGTGATCGATGATTTATATTCTGGTGATCGCGCCGACCATGAAGTCGCCCATCAACTTCCTGTCCACACTGGAATCGTTCTGCACTCCGAACGCGGCAGTGCTCTGGCTCGGGTAACTGCAGACAAACAACTTCAACTGGTTCGCGGTGATCGCAGCGCTTTTGGTCTGCATGGTCGCAGCGCCGAACAGCGGGTTGCCCTGGATTTGCTTCTAGATGATTCCATCGGCATCGTCTCTCTCGGTGGTCGCGCCGGAACTGGAAAGTCGGCGCTCGCTTTATGCGCTGGGCTTGAAGCGGTTATGGAGAAGAGGGTGCATAAGAAGGTCGTTATCTTCAGACCGCTCTATCCAGTCGGTGGACAAGAGCTGGGCTACTTACCTGGCAGCGAGGGCGAGAAGATGTCGCCTTGGGCCCAAGCGGTCTTTGACACTTTAGGTGCACTTGTTAGTCAGGCCGTCATCGATGAGATCGTTGATCGGGGTCTGATTGAAGTTTTACCGTTGACTCATATCCGCGGCCGTTCTTTGCATGACTCATTTGTAATCGTCGATGAAGCACAATCTCTTGAACGAGGAGTTTTACTCACGGTGCTCTCTCGCATCGGGCAGGGCTCCCGGGTCATCTTGACTCACGACGTCGCTCAGCGCGATAACTTGCGGGTTGGTCGTCACGATGGTGTGGTCGCAGTCGTTGAAACATTGAAAGGTCATCCTCTCTTTGCCCATGTGACCTTGACTCGCAGCGAGCGCTCGCCGATCGCCGCTTTGGTGACCGAGATGTTGGAAGGCCCCATAGCTGGATAAGGGCTCAATCGCCCCAGAATCAATCTCACAGTCACATTTGGTACATTTCGGACATTCCCCTTACTGACCTGCGCTTTTACCCATCCACAGGCAATGCCTTTCCTGAGAATCTGCGACTCAAGCGGGATTTGATTTGCCGATGTCAGTGGCTACCGACAGGCTATGGCCATTCCCCGTTAGCTATGGAGCCTTTTAGTGAGGCTGATAGCGCACGGGCCGAGCGATGAGGTGAGAGGAGGGGATGAGGTGAGAATAAAAAATAAGTCTGCAGCCACATGGGGTGTCGTTGCCTCGATGCTCTTTCTCTCGACCGCCCTTCCAAGTGCATACGGTCTTGATTTTCCTATGAACTCCCAGATTGAGATCAGCCCTGACTCTGTTGCATTAGCTACCCAGGTCGATCCCCTTACAACGCCGGCGGCGTTCTTTGGCTCCATTAACCTGGCAGCTACACCTGTCGGTTCACTTTTTTCTAGTGACTTAGCGTTGGTCTCGGCCATTAGTCGCCAAGTTGAGATGGCTCGCACACCCTTTGGAGCTAAGCAAGTTGCACAATCAATTTTAGTTAATGAGTTTGGCTTTAGTAACGCCCAGTACTCATGTCTTAATAGTCTGTGGACTAAAGAGAGTCACTGGAACTACAAAGCGCATAACTACCGCTCGGGTGCCCATGGAATTGCTCAGGCACTTCCAGCTGAGAAGATGAGTGTTGTTGGAAGCGATTGGCGCACGAACCCAGTCACACAGATTCGTTGGGGACTTCGCTACATCACGATGCGCTATGACACTCCATGTAAGGCATGGTCGCACTTCAAGGCGCGTCACTACTACTAATCAAGCGTTTGGTACTAATCAAGCGTTAAGGCTTACTTCCAATCCGCAATGGGGTTGAGGTACTTGCGTAGAAATCATGTCCCTTGTCATCGACAACGATGAATGCTGGAAAATCTACAACATCGATCTTCCAGACCGCTTCCATTCCTAGCTCTTCAAAATCTAGAACTTCCACTTTTTTAATACAGTCCAGAGCCAACCTCGCTGCAGGTCCGCCAATAGATCCTAAATAAAAGCCGCCATTATTTTTACAGGCATCAGTCACGGCCTTAGAACGATTGCCCTTTGCCAACATGACAAATGATCCGCCCTGAGATTGAAAGTAATCAACGTATGAATCCATACGACCTGCAGTTGTTGGACCAAAGGAGCCCGATGCATATCCGACCGGAGTTTTGGCAGGCCCTGCGTAATACACCGCGTATTTTTTAAGATACTCAGGCATCGGCTCACCCTTATCCATCGCCGCTTTGATTTTGGCATGGGCTAAATCCCGCGCTACGACCAGAGTTCCGGTCAACGAGAGCCGGGTCTTGACTGGATATTTCGAGAGCTGGGCACGCACATCATCCATAGGCTGATTTAAATCGATAGCCACGACGTCATCATCTACATGCTCATCAGTTATCTCCGGCAGAAAATGTGCTGGATCCCGTTCGAGCTCTTCTAAGAAGATTCCATCTTTAGTGATCTTGGCCTTGGCCTGGCGATCTGCCGAACACGAGACGGCGATAGCGATCGGAAGTGATGCACCGTGACGAGGCAGACGTACGACTCGAACGTCGTGACAGAAATACTTTCCGCCAAACTGGGCGCCGATTCCTAACGTGCGAGTTAACTCCAGGACTTCTTGCTCAAGCTCTAGATCGCGGAAGCCATGACCCGTTGCTGCATCTCCGCTGGTTGGCAGTGAATCCAAATACTTAGTACTGGCTAACTTGGCGGTCTTAACGGTGTGCTCGGCGCTGGTACCGCCGATGACAATTGCTAAGTGATACGGAGGACAGGCCGCGGTTCCAATAGAACGTAACTTTTCATCTAGCCAGGACATAAAGACCGCTGGATTTAAAATCGCCTTAGTCTCTTGATAGAGAAATGATTTGTTGGCGCTGCCGCCACCTTTGGCGATAAATAAGAAGTTGTACTCGTCGGGATGATCACTATCTGCAAAGATCTCAATCTGGGCGGGCAGGTTGTTGCCAGTATTTTTCTCATCCCAGGTTGTTACAGGCGCCAACTGTGAGTAGCGAAGGTTCAAGCTCGTATAGGCATCATAGATACCTTGAGAAATCGCAACTTCATCTTTTGATGTCGTTAAAACGTACTGTCCTTTTTTAGCCATGACCAAAGCCGTGCCAGTGTCTTGGCACATCGGCAAGATTCCACCGGCTGAGATATTTGCATTTTTCAAAAGATCAGTGGCCACAAAGCGATCATTGGCCGAAGCCTCTGGATCGGCGATGATGTTTGCTAACTGTTGTAAATGATCAGGGCGTAAATAATGTGAAATATCGTGAATCGCTTCGGCGGTGAGTTTTTCTAACGCCTCTGGTTCTACCTGTAGAAACTCTTTATCTCCTAGTTTTACAACGCTCACGCCTTCGCGACTTACCAAGCGATAAGAAGTCTTATCGCTACCAAGGGGCAGAAGCTCGGAGTAGGAAAAAGAGGGCATTGTTACGGCTTAACCGCATCGAGTTTCTTTTTAGCACCATCTAGCCACTCTTGGCAGATCGCAGCTAAGGCCTCGCCGCGCTCCCACAGTTTTAGCGACTCTTCTAACGTTGCACTGCCAGTTTCAAGGGCGGCAACTACCTCAGCTAGCTCATCGCGGGCCGCTTCATAGGACAATTTCTTCTCTGTCATGGCTTAAATCTACTCCTTCATAGCGGTCACTGTGGCATTGGTCTCGCCCCTGGCCAAACGAAGGCGCAGAATATCTCCAGTTTTTAACGCTGCGGCATCGCGGGCGATATCGCCATTGGCTAACTGCACCACTGAGTATCCGCGGTCAAGGGTTGCTTGCGGAGACAGTGCGCGCACACGGGCTTTAATCTGTACTAACTCTTCTTTAGCTAACTTCACATGCGCAGCACAACTGCGATGAGAACGTTGGCGGTAGGCAGTAATGATCTCTGCCCGACTTGTAATAATCACATGAGGATCTTTCATAACTGGACGATCACTCAGATTAATAATTCGACTCTGTTCTAACTCAATCATGGTGCTAACTTTTCTGCGGGCACGATCACGTAGAGCCTGAATCATGTCAATCTCTTCAGCAATATCGGGCACAATATTTTTGGCAGCATCAGTCGGCGTTGATGCTCGAAAATCTGCAACTAGATCTAGTAGTGGTGAATCTTTTTCGTGGCCAATTGCGCTAACAATCGGGGTTGTACACGATGCAGCTAAGCGGACTAAGCCTTCATCACTAAATGGCAGTAGATCTTCAAAAGATCCGCCGCCGCGTGTAATAACAATGACCTCAACATCGGGATCGGCTTCCAGCTCACTCAAAGCGGCCGATACTTCGGTAACGGCTGCGGCGCCTTGCACTGTGACTTCGCGGATTTCAAAGACAACGTTAGGCCAGCGGCGCTTGGCATTCTCAACGACATCTTTTTCAGCATCAGTGTTGCGTCCGCAGATCAAACCAACTTTTTTTGGCAGCAGCGGAAGATCAACTTTTCGGTCAAAATCAAAGAGACCTTCATCGGCCAGCAGCGATTTGAGCGCTTCAAGGCGAGCTAATAATTCACCAACTCCTACTTGTCGAATTTCACGTGCAGATAATGTGAGCGAACCATTTTTTGTATACCAGGATGGCTTTGCATATAAAACTACGCGTGCATTGGGCGGCAGAGGTTGGGCGGCAGCGATCACTGATTTGTGACACATGACCGATAACGACATATCTACGCTGGGATCACGCAGGCGAATAAAGGCCATCATGCCGCTGCGTTCATTAAGTTCGCTGATTTCACCCTCTACCCAAATTGGGCCCAAGCGATCGACGTACTCTTTAATGGCTTCAGTAACTACCCGAACCGATGCTGGGGTCTCACTTGAAGTTTCGAACATGGGATGAGCCTAATAGACTCACCCCATGGCTAAGAGAGTTCTGCTGGCTGCGCCTCGCGGATATTGCGCAGGAGTCGATCGCGCAGTTGTAACCGTTGAGAAAGCACTTGAGCTCTACGGTGCACCAGTTTATGTTCGCAAGCAGATCGTGCATAACGTTCATGTTGTGGCTAGCCTTGAAGCTAGAGGCGCGATATTTGTCGATGAGACCGATGACGTTCCAGAAGGCAAGACCGTAGTTTTTTCTGCTCACGGTGTTGCACCCAGCGTTCACGCCGAAGCGGCAACGCGCAGTTTGAAAACTATCGATGCAACCTGTCCGCTTGTGACCAAGGTTCACAATGAAGTCCGCCGATTTGCTACCGAAGATGCTGAGATTTTATTGATCGGTCACCATGGCCATGAAGAGGTTGAGGGCACTGCCGGTGAGGCGCTGGATAAGGTTCGAGTGATCGATGGTCTAGATGGTGCGCGTACCGTAATTCCAACTCCGGGCAAAAAATTAGTCTGGTTATCCCAGACAACATTGAGTGTGGATGAGACCTTGTCTGCCGTTGCAATTTTGAAAGAGCGCTTTCCAGATATTCAAGATCCGCCAAGTGATGATATTTGTTATGCCACACAAAATCGTCAAGAGGCGATCAAAGCTATCTCGGCCAAGGCCGACTTAGTCATAGTGGTTGGCTCACTTAACTCTTCAAACTCAGTGCGCTTAGCTGAAGTTGCACTTGAGTATGGAGCCAAGGCATCGCACTTAGTTGATTACGCGAGCGAGATTCAAGAACAGTGGTTAGACAACGTTGAAACTATTGGCTTAACCAGTGGAGCATCGGTACCTGAGATCTTGGTAGAAGATGTGTTGACCTGGTTAGCTGAGCGTGGTTTTGGCGATGTAGAAACGGTCACGGCGATGAAAGAGTCTTTACTCTTCTCACTTCCACCTGAGCTACGCAAAGATTTGAAAGCTGCGGGCAAGGTTTAATTAGTCAGTGCGACGGGCTTTAGATGGCTTGTTTTTAGCTCGCGCATTAAGAAAAATATACCAACCATAGAGCGCACCGATAATAAGAAATGGCGCTTCACTGGCAAGGGCGGCAATAAAGTCGATTCCAACACGTGATGGTCTAAAGCTATCGAGAATCAGAATCCAGAAACCGGCAATAGCTGCAAAAGCTAAAGGTGGAGTGACGACTGCGACATAGGTTGTACCTGGACGGCCACAACGAATTCCACCGAAAAATGCGACAAGCAGTGCCAGGCCAGTAAGTATTCCAACACCGCTGCGCAGAGTTAATTCAACAAAGGTGAAGAGGCCGATGAGAAAAACTTGTACAACAACGATTCCCTGCTTCTTTAAACCGGGTCCAGCAAGTGCGATCTGCTTAAGTGCGCTCATCTATCTATCTCCATCGCTAATCTCTTCAACATCAATAAAATCATCATCAGCTGCGAGCTCTACATTGTTGAGCTCGCGAACCGCACCAGGTGCCTCTGGATATTCAATGGCTAGTTTATCTTTATCACCGGATACACCCAAGTTATGAATTCTTCGAGCTGGACTAAGTACAGTTTTTTCAGCCGTTGGCACAAGATCTTCATAGGCTTTGGCGGTTGAAGTAATCGCTTTACCTACAGCAACAATCTTGGTGTGTAGCAATGTGATGTTCTTTAAAAATGTGCTGGCAACTTTTTGAATCTCATCGGCATTTTCAGCTAACTTATTGCGCGTAAAGATAAAGCCAATTGTGCGCAGCAAAGCCATCATCGAGGTTGGAGTTGCAACGGTCACGCCTACTTTGAAGGCTTTTTCAAGGAAGTTAGGATCGATACGAAGCGCCTCTGATAACAAAGTTTCAAAGGGAACGAAGAGAACAACAAAGTCTGGTGAACCCGCTGACTTGTGATACCCGCGCTTAGCAAGTGCTTGAACGTGCTTGAGCAAATCATCGGTGTGCTGTTTGAAGAACTCATCGCGCTCTGATTGCACGTCGGTTCCAAAGGCCTCCAGAAAACGATCGAAGGGAAATTTTGAGTCGATAAAGATCGAACTTCCACCGGGCATATTCACCGTGATATCTGGAATTCCCGATGAGTCGGCATCGGTAGTAGATCGCTGCCGGCTGTATTCATGGCCTTCACGCAGACCCGCACCTTGCAGCAAGAGCTCTAACTGTGCCTCACCAAACTTTCCACGGACTTGATTGTTGCTTAATGCACCGGCAATCTTTTTAGTCTCATCAAAGATCGATTCAGATGCACGGCGCATCTCATTAATTGTTGTCTCTAACTTTGCCTCGGCCTCAGTGCGAATTCGATTAGCTTCAGCAGCCTGCGTGGATAGTTTGTTCACGGAATCTTTCATAGCAACGAGTTCGGCATTTAACTTAACGGCCGACTCTGTTTTGCCCCGCTCGGCGGCAAGCTGAGCTTTGTAATCATCGAGTAAGGCACGGTCGGCCACAGCGCTGCCAGATTTAACGGCGCGCAGCAGGTAACCAACTGCTGCTCCAGCGATCAGGCCTATTAGAAGAGTCACTACGTATGCGGGCATGGGCCTATCGTGGCAGTTTGCACTGACATTTGCGCGTAGGCTCTACCGCCTATGAGTCTTTCAATCGGAATCGTCGGCATGCCCAATGTGGGTAAGTCCACCCTCTTTAACGCCCTGACGAAGAACAATGTCTTGGCCGCTAACTATCCCTTTGCCACTATCGAGCCCAATGTGGGAGTTGTAGGTGTGCCAGATACCCGCTTGGCCGCATTAGCCGAGATCGTGGGTTCGCAAACGCTACTGCCAGCTGTTGTCTCTTTCGTCGATATCGCCGGAATCGTTAAAGGTGCATCAGAGGGAGCCGGACTTGGCAATAAGTTCTTGGCCAATATCCGCGAGACTGATGCAATCTGCCAAGTTATTCGAGTGTTTAACGATGACGATGTTATTCACGTAGAAGGTCGCGTTGATCCAGCAAGTGACATGGAGATCATCAATACCGAATTAGCGCTCGCCGATTTACAGACAATTGAAAAAGCGCTGCCACGTCTTGAAAAAGAGGCCCGCGTTAATAAAGATCGCCAACACGTTGTCGATGCAGTTAAAGAGGCCGAAGCTGTTCTGAACGCCGGCAAGCCTTTATCGAGCAGCAAAGTCGATCTCTCACTTGTTGCCGAGCTACAACTGCTGACTGCCAAACCATTTCTCTATGTCTTTAACGTTGATGCTGGCGAATTAAGCGATGGCGATTTGCGTACAAAGTTAGCGGCCTTAGTTGCACCAGCTGAAGCAATCTTTTTAGATGCTAAGACCGAGGCCGAACTAGCCGAACTCAGCGATGAAGATGCGTTAGAGCTTTTGCAGTCGATTGGGCTTGATGAGCCAGGTCTTGCAACGCTAGCCCACGTTGGTTTTCGCACACTTGGTTTACAGACATATTTAACTGCCGGACCAAAAGAGGTTCGTGCATGGACTATTCACAAAGGTGACACTGCGCCAATGGCCGCCGGTGTTATTCATACCGATTTCCAAAAAGGTTTTATTAAAGCTGAAATCGTTAGTTTTGATGATTTAATCGCAGCGGGATCAATGGCTGAAGCTAAAGCTAAAGGCAAAGTGCGTATGGAAGGCAAGGACTACGTTATGCACGATGGTGATGTCGTTGAATTTAGGTTCAACGTTTAATTTATTGCCCCGTGTAGTAGTGAGCGATTTCGCCCAATGCCTTATCTAGAATCTCAAGGCCTTTTTTAGCATCGTCGACAGAGATATTGCAGGGTGGGCACAAGTGAATGCGGTTGAAGTTATTAAATGGCATCAGGCCAAACTTCTTACAGGCCGCTACTAATTCATTCATCGCTGGACTGGATGCGCCATAGGGTGCAAGCGGTTCGCGCGTTGCACGATCACTGACCATATCAACGCCCCAGAACACACCAGCACCGCGAATATCACCAATAACTTTGTGCTTTTTAGCTAACTCGACCAGGCCTGGGCCCAAGATTGTTTCACCAATCATGGTCGCGTTCTCTAACATCTTCTCTTCTTTCATGACATCGATGGTTGCAACTGCAGTTGCACACGCCAATGGATGACCCATGTATGTAAGTCCGCCCGCAAATACTTTTTCATCAAAAGTCTTAGCTATGTCCTGACTAATAACTACGCCGCCGAGCTGGATATAACCCGATGTAACACCCTTAGCAAAAGTGATTAGGTCTGGGACTACAGAACTGTGTTGATACGCAAACCATTTTCCAGTGCGGCCAAAGCCTGACATGACTTCATCGGCAATCCACATAATCTTGTACTTATCGCACAGCACACGGACGCCTTCTAAGTAGCCCTTAGGTGGCATTAAGACTCCAGCCGTACCAGGAACCGATTCGATTAAAATTGCGGCAATAGTATTTGGACCTTCAAAAATAATTGTCTGCTCTAAATATTCCAATGCACGCTTGCACTCTTCTTCTTCGCTCTGTGCCCAGAAAGCCGTGCGATAAAGATAAGGTCCAAAGAAGTGCACGTGACCAAAGGCAAACTCATTTGGGAATCTACGAGGGTCTCCTGTGGCATTAATCGCAGCCCCTGTATTGCCGTGATAAGAACGATATGTAGATAAGACTTTGTGCTTATGTGTGTGCATGCGTGCCATGCGAATCGCATTTTCAATTGCATCAGCGCCTGCATTTGTGAAAAATATTTTAGCAAAATGATCACCGGCTAATTCGACAATACGTTGAGCCGCTTCATTACGTGCATCATTTGCATGTTGTGGTGCAATAGTCGTTAGAACTTCGGCTTGGGCTTGAATCGCCTTAATGACTGTGGGATGTTGATGGCCGATATTTGTAAAAACTAATTGCGATGAAAAATCTAAGTACGTCTTCCCTTCATGATCCCAAAAATATGATCCTGAACCACTAGCTACAGGCAGTGGACTAATTGCACCTTGGGCTGACCATGAGTGAAAAACGTACTGATGGTCTGCAGCGCTAACGGCGGCTTGCTTAGCTGGATCGTTTACTGGTGAATTCATGAAAATAGCCTCTAACCCTTACGTCATTGATAGGAATTAGCGCCATCCTAACCCCTGAAGTAGATTGCGGCTATGAAGCAGATAACACATTGGATCAACGGCGCCCCATCTACTATGAAGTCAGAGCGAAGTGGGGATATTTTCAATCCAGCAACGGGTCACATAACCGGCAACGTTGCCTTTGCAGATGCCGCAACCGTTGACCTGGCAGTGGATGCTGCAACGGCTGCTTTTACAACCTGGCGCCATAGTTCGCTCACCAAGCGCACTCAAGTTTTATTTGCCTTCCGCGAACTTGTTCAACAAAATAAAGAAAAAATCGCCGCACTGATTACTGACGAACATGGAAAAGTTTTGAGCGATGCTGCCGGAGAAGTTACTCGTGGTCTAGAAGTTGTTGAATTTGCCTGCGGAATTCCACATTTACTTAAAGGTGGATTCTCTGAAGAAGTTTCAACTGGCGTAGATGTGTACTCAATCCGCCAAGCTTTAGGACCTGTTGCAATTATCTCTCCATTTAACTTTCCAGCGATGGTACCTATGTGGTTCTTCCCAGTTGCAATCGCATGCGGCAACACAGTCGTTGTTAAGCCATCTGAAAAAGATCCCAGCGCCACTATGTTCATGGCTCAGTTATGGAAAGAAGCTGGATTACCTGATGGAGTTTTCAATGTAGTTCATGGTGACAAAGTTGCCGTTGATGCATTACTAACTCATCCCGGAATTAAATCAGTTTCATTTGTTGGCTCTACTCCTATTGCACGTTATGTATATGAGACCGGAACTAAAACGGGTAAGCGCGTTCAAGCATTGGGCGGCGCAAAAAATCATATGGTGGTTTTGCCCGATGCTGATTTAGAACTCGCTGCCGATGCCGCAATTAACGCAGGCTTTGGCTCAGCGGGTGAGCGCTGCATGGCTATCTCTGCGATCGTTGCCGTAGAACCAATTGCTAGCGCACTTGTTGCACGTATCAAATCGCGCATGGCAAACATTAAAACAGGCGATGGAACTCAAGGCGTCGATATGGGTCCATTAGTTACTCAAGTTCACCGCGACAAAGTTGCTTCATACATTGAAGCGGGCGCTAAGGCTGGTGCAACTCTTGTTGTCGATGGTCGCGCGCTAGAGATTGCCGGAGATGGTTTTTGGCTAGGGCCTACTTTGTTCGACAATGTCACTCCAGATATGTCTATATATAAGGAAGAGATCTTTGGTCCCGTGTTAAGTGTGATTCGCGTCGATTCATACGAGGCCGCTCTAGCCCTCGTTAATAGTCATGAGTACGGCAATGGAACTGCAATCTTTACTAACGATGGCGGCGCAGCTCGCCGTTATCAAAATGAGGTAGAGGTTGGCATGGTCGGTATCAACGTTCCGATTCCAGTTCCAATGGCCTATTACTCATTTGGTGGATGGAAGAACTCATTGTTCGGTGACTCACATGCACATGGCACCGAAGGCGTTCACTTCTTTACTCGCGGCAAAGTTGTTACTAGTCGCTGGTTAGATCCAAGTCACGGTGGAATCAACTTAGGTTTTCCTCAAAACGATTAAAAGTGCGCTGAATTAAGCGCTGATTAGTCCATATCCACTGCCAAAGGTAGAATAACCACGTGCGGCCGGTGACTTGGCCTCAGAAATACCCCAATCGTTGGATAGAAGCAAGGCCTGATAACGGCTGGCTTCCTTAGGAGAGTAGTTTTCGTGGCCAAGATTCAAGAGCACCTTAAAGACCTGCCGCTTAAAAAGCGCGAGAACTTACGTAACGTTGCGATCATCGCTCACGTTGACCACGGTAAAACAACATTAGTTGATGCGATGTTGTGGCAGTCGGGTGCATTTGCTGCATATAAGAAGCAGGGCGAAGGCCAAGAGCGCATGATGGATTCAATGGATCTTGAGCGTGAAAAGGGAATTACGATTCTTGCTAAGAACACCGCAGTTAAGCGCGGAGACACAATTGTTAACATTATTGATACACCAGGCCACGCCGATTTCGGTGGCGAAGTAGAGCGCGGACTAGAAATGGTCGAT
>WLHW01000032.1 GCA_009702525.1 Actinomycetota bacterium | reverse complement strand
TCAACATCTACTGCCAAAAGAGAGCCAGTACCTAAACCACATGCAAAATCAAGAGAAGGTAGCGCACTGGCAAGTTTGAGTCCATAAGAGATTCCTACTGCGCTTTCTAGTGCACTGGAAACTACGACCGGAAGTCTATGGTGGTGAGCAATTTCAAGTGCGCGTGTAATGCCACCTAGTGGGGCAACTTTTAACATCACAAAATCTACTGCTTCTGATAAATCCACCGCAAATGGATCCTTTGCTTTTCTTACTACTTCATCGCCGACAATCTTTATGCTTGTCCGTTTTTTTAACTCACGTAACTCTTCAATGCTGGCACAAGGTTGTTCTACATATTCAATATCTCCAACAGCATTAAGAAAAGAGGCTGCTTGGTCGACATTCCATAAGCCATTAACATCGATTCGAATCATGGCATGTGGACGGAGTTCCCGAATAATTGCGAGCCGCTCTAAATCTTTAACTGGATCAGTTCCAACTTTTACTTTGATTACTGAGCACCCTGGATAAGAATCTAGAAGTGACTCAATCTCTTGCGCGTTGTCTAAAGCTGGCAGAGTGGCATTTACAGCTATCTCTGAACGAAGAGCTGGTGGTGGTGAAACAAAGGCCGCTTCAAAAGCACTCGTTAGCCATGGAACTGATTCGCTATAGCTGTACTCCAAAAATGGAGAGAACTCTCCCCAACCCATAGGCCCTTCAAAGAGAGCAACTTCGCGCGATGTGACAGCACGAAAGTCAGTCTTGGTTGCAAGTGCAACAACACGCAATGAGCCCAGAATTGAATCAAGCATTACTTATGGACGCTTAGGGAACTTTTCAAAATTTGGCGGACGTTTCTCTTTGTATGCATCACGGCCTTCTTGACCCTCTTCGCTCATATAGAACAAAAGTGTTGCATCCCCTGCTAATTGTTGGATACCAGCTTGACCATCATCTGCTGCATTAAGACTTGATTTGAGCAAGCGAAGTGCAAGTGGAGAGTTACGTAACATTTCACGACACCATGAAACCGTTTCGGCCTCAAGTTCGGCAACCGGAACTACAGTATTTACTAATCCCATGGCGAGCGCTTCTTGTGCATCATATTGACGAGTCATAAACCAAATCTCGCGCGCTTTTTTCTGACCAACATGTGCAGCTAATAATCCAGCGCCATAGCCACCGTCAAAAGAACCAACCTTTGGTCCTGTCTGACCAAACTTTGCATTATCTGCCGCAATCGTTAAATCACACACAACATGCAACACATGACCGCCTCCGATTGCCCAACCCGCAACCATTGCAACAACTGGTTTTGGTGTTCTGCGAATTTGAATCTGTAAATCTAAAACATTAAGTCGGCCAATACCTTTTTGCGCTAATGAGTCCTCGCCAAGGTATCCGTCATCTCCGCGCACACTGATGTCGCCACCTGAGCAAAATGCTTTGGTTCCTGCGCCAGTTAAAATAATGACACCGACTTCTTCGTTATCTCGAGCAAGTGAAAATGCCTCAATAAGTTCAATGATTGTCTGTGGGCGGAAAGCGTTGTGTAGCTCAGGGCGATTTATCGTTATCTTGGCGATCGCATCGCCAACCTGATACGTGATGTCAACAAAACTCTCGCCACCTGGGCCAGTTCTCCACTGCGGGAGCTCACGGCTGCCAAAATCACGGTTAATCGGCTTGCTCATATTTCCTCCACCTTCGTTGCTAGCGATAGCCTACGGCTGCAATGGAGATGAAGTCACAACGAGAAATACTGCGGGTCAGCCCTGCGTGTGAAGTCCCAGATTTGGCGGGACTTCTTACTGCGGCACTCGTAGGAACTGGTCCTGCCCTGGGTCTGGCCGACATTAACTCGGCGACATGCCCCACATCTATCTGCCTAGTAATAGGAACAAGTGGCAGCTCTGGAGTCATCAAAGAGGTCGCCTTTACACCGCAATCGCTGTTGGTATCGGCAAAGGCAGCAAATACATTTCTTGAAGCGGCTAATGGATCTCAGTGGTCCTTACTGCTGCCTACTACACACATTGCCGGGATCAACGTAATTATTCGATCAATGGAAGTTGGAACGCTTCCTATTGATTTACGAAATTTTGACGGCGAATTTCCAACCGTAGATTTTACTTCGGTTGTACCGACACAACTTTTCAGAGCGCTTAACTCTGATGAGAGATTGCTGCGACATCTTCAAAGTGCACGCGCAGTTTTAGTCGGAGGTGCTGCACTTACTTCAGCACTTCGAGAAGAAGCAATAAGTGCTGGAATACATATTATTGAAACGTATGGAATGACTGAAACTTGTGGTGGGTGTATTTATGACGGTAGTGCGCTCAATGGAGTTGAGTTCCGAATCAACGAAAACGGAGTTATTGAAATTCGCGGCTCGCTTCTAGCTAATAGTTACTTAAATTTTCCCGAGCTATTTAAACTCCACGATGGCTGGTTTACAACTAACGATCTTGGTGAAGTTATCAATGGAAAACTTAAAGTAAAAGGCCGAGCTGATGATGTAATTATCTCTGGTGGTGAAAACTTGTCTCTTATTGCAGTTGAAGCAACTTTGTCGGTTCGCTTTCCCGATATTGAGTTCGCAGCTTTTGCGGTTAATGATGCACAGTGGGGTCAAGCGCTCCATATCGGTGTAGTCGGTGACATTAGTGAGACAGATATTTCACATTACTTAGAGGCGGCTTTGGGTGGGATTGCAAAACCTAAAGGCATTCACTTTTTAGATTCACTTCCGCTGCTAGGAATCGGCAAGACTGACCGAACGGCACTTACCCGAATGGTTGATCATGAATAAGTGGATCGTGGGCGCACGGCCACGTACCTTGCCAGCAGCTATTGCTCCCATCATTGTTGCATCAGCACTTGCGGGACCAGATTTCAACTGGTTTCGTGCGGCATTGGCGCTGAAAGTAGGTTTATGGCTACAAATCGCCGTTAACTTCGCTAATGATTACTCCGATGGCATCAAGGGAACAGATACACATCGAATTGGGCCCACACGTTTAGTTGCAAGCGGATTAGCTAGTGCTCGTTCAGTAAAAAGCGCAGCACTACTCTCTTTTGTTTTTGCATCAATTGCGGGCTTGTGGCTTGCACTTTTAACTTCACCATGGTTAATCGCCATCGGTCTCCTTTCAATTGTGGCTGCCTGGAATTACACAGGTGGCAAGAAACCATATGGTTACAGTGGATTTGGCGAGATTTCAGTATTCATTTTCTTTGGCATTGTTGCAACAGTCGGTACCTATTATGTACAAACCGAAAAGCTGACCCTTGTGAGCTTTATCGTGGCTATACCAATGGGCGCACTCTCATGTGCGATCCTGTCGATAAATAATCTTCGAGATCGCGAACAAGATGAATTAGTCGGTAAACGAACTCTCGCAGTTCGTATGGGTGATTCCGCCGCTAGACGTTTCTTTGTCGCATTACTCGTTCTCGCACATACAGCGGCGATTGCTACCTTTAAACCACTGGCGATGCTCACCCTTTTAGTGACGCCACTTACTTTTTCTATCGCTCGCACTGTTATGAGTGGTGCACATGGGGCTCAGTTAATTCCGCTCCTCGGCAAGACTGGCAAATTACAACTTATATTCGCCATCGTTTTTGCACTTGCCTTAGCGCTACAATAAAGCCATGACACGAGTACTGCTTCCTCTTTTATTGGTTGCTTTCACTATCTACACGTTAGTCGACTGTGCGCGCACCGATGAATCTCAGATTCGTAATTTGCCAAAGTGGGGTTGGATTTTAATAATCATTCTTATTGGAACTCTTGGCCCTATCGCTTATTGGATAGCGGGACGACCTAAGGGCCCGCGTTTAGGTGGACCTAAGCCCAAGCGTCGGATTTTGCCACCCGATGATGATCCGGATTTTCTAGGACGTATTTAAAGCCCTGAGTATGTATGTTTTCCAGTACCCCAGATATTGACGTATACATAGTTAAATAGAAATGTTGAGCCAGCAAATAAACACAGCCATGCTGCACGGCGCCCACGCCAACCAATTGTGACGCGTGCATGCAGGTAAGCGGCATATGCAACCCAGGTTATAAATGCCCACGTCTCTTTAGGATCCCAACCCCAGTAACGTCCCCAAGCACTTTCAGCCCAAATCGCGCCGGCTATAACTGCAAAAGTCCATAAAGGAAAGACAAATGCAACTAAGCGATATGACAGTTGGTCTAAGTATTCAAGTGATGGCAAGCGCTTAGCCCAAGCCGTACGTTCACCTTTAGCTTCCATGGAATCTAAATAGAGATAAGCGGCGGCAACAGCGTTGGCTAGTAAGAAAACTCCACCAGAAATAATTGCCGCAGAAACGTGAATAACTAGCCACGTTGATTTAAGTGCAGGAACGAGAGGTGCACTAGGCCGATAAAGAACTGCTACTGCTGTTCCTAAAGTTAACAAGACTGCAGTTGAAACTAAAAGTCCTAACCACCGTAGATCATATTTTCGAAGAGCTCCTAAGTAAGCACCTGAAAACGCTAATGCACCAGTAATTGAAAATTCGTACATATTGCCCCAAGGGACTCGCCCTGCGGAAACTCCACGTGCAATGACTCCAGCAAATAAAAGTAAAAAGCCAAGAATCATCATGGCTGTAGCAATACGAGCAACTTTTTCAGTTCGCTTATAGTCAAGAGTTTTTCCAGATTTTGCATCAGGAATCTTCACTGCCCAAGCTGTTTCTAAAGCATGAGCAAAAAATGAAAGTGTGTAAACGGCCATCGATGAGTAAATTAGATAGTTGGAAAGATAGGCCCAAGTGCGTGACATTTACATCTCTCCCTTAATAACTCGTACAAATATAGCTAACTCTTGCTCTAAGCCGGGTGCGGCATTTTTAGCTAAACCGGCTACTTCTACGTCAGTACCTACTCGAATCCAAATTCTACGGCGGCGAGTAAAAAGCGATGCAAGCAGTCCAAGGATGGAAACAATAGCCCCGAGTAGTGCAAAACTCTTGCCGGAATCATCGACTATCTGAAGGTTAACCCACTGGACATAGCCTTCGAAAGTTAGTGAACCGCCTGCATAAGCAAAACTTTCACCGGGCTTAAGGGATTTCAATCCGATCTGCTTCATTTTTGAGGTATCGATGCGATAAACGGATTGTGGGATTCCAGAATCTAAACCTAAATCACCAGACCACGCAGAAAGCAGCAAGCGTGGATCTAATGCTTGCGGGAATGCGCTAATTGCTCCATTGCCATTGCTTCGTTCGTACGTTGGGACAAATGAACCAACAAATCCAACCTGCGGTTCCGCATCTGGAACTTTTATTGCACCTATAGAACGTAGGTTTCCATCTTGCGGTAAAAATGGAACTGGTCCTTGCAAAGCCACATTACCTTCTGAATCTCGAACCGTGACGACTGGTGAATAGCCATTAGCCTGAAGATAAATCTTTGTGCTACCAATAGTGAGAGGAGAATTAACTTTAATTACCTTTTTTATACCTTTAGTTAAATCTCCTTGATACAAAGTAACATTCAGGGTGTAATCCTCTGGAGCATTAGTGACAATATTGTATTGTGCATCAAAATTATCAACTTTAAGAATGAAGTTAGCTAATTTTCCATCTTTAAACAGTTTTCCATACGCTAATGAATCGTAACTAGTCGGAGTATTAACAAAGCGCTCTCCAACATTGAGTATCGCATCACCACGCATTCCAAAAAGAGATGACATTGAAATTCCAAGCAGAATGAGAATAAGTGCTAAGTGAAAAAAGAGATTTCCGGTTTCACGTGAATACCCTTTTTCAGCCGACAAGGAACCATCTTTTTCAACCACTCTAAAACGATTCTTCTTCAACCAGACTCGTGCGACTTCAATTTCATTTCCTTGTGCTGCCCATGAAGAATAGAACTCCATACGATCCAAATTCTTAGGAGTCGGTGGGGGCAACGCCTGTGCAGCTTGAAAATGCCCGATAGTTCGTGGCAAAACACAACCAATGAGTGAGATGAACAGAAGTATGTACACCGCACTAAACCAGGGTGAACCATAGACATCAAATAGTGAGAATCGATCGAGCCACGTAGCCAAGTCTGGAGAACGCTTGAAATAGGCAGATACCGCCATTGGGTTTTGAGTTCTTTGAGGAATTAAAGAGCCAGGAATGGCGGCAACACCCAACAGCATCAATAAAATTAATGCGGTGCGCATACTTGTTAATTGTCGCCAAGCGAATCTAAATAATCCGATACTGCCTAGCTCTGGAAGTTGGTTTTCTTGGCTCATTTAAACCACCGGAATGAAATCTGAAATAAGAGAGCGCAGAGAATTCATAATCTGCCCCCAAATTCCGATTACTTGCAAGAGGCCAATGGTGATTAAAAATATGCCGCCAATTTTAGAGATGAGATCTCCACGGCGAACCAGAACTTTACGAAGTCTTTCTGACCGATCGAGAAAGAGTCCTGAAGCAATAAAGGGCAGACCTAAACCGAGGCAGTAACCAAGTGACAACAATGCACCACGTACCGCACTCGACTCTTGGAAGGCTAAAGTTTGAACGGCAGCTAGCGCTGGGCCTATACAAGGAGTCCACCCAATTCCAAACAGGAAGCCGAGAATTGGAGCGCCAATAAGTCCCCCGGTAGTTTTCATACGGGGACGTATTGTTGGCATCATCGCAAATTTTCCAAGGAAAATAAAACCCAGAAAAATTGTGACAACTCCAAGTCCACGAGATATTCCTACTTCATTTGCAGCTAATCTATTTCCTAATCCACCAAAAACTGCACCATAAGAAACAAAGACCGTACTAAAGCCAAGGACAAATAGAAATGAGCCTAGAAGAACTTTGCCTCGACTATTAGAAAAACCAGCAGCAAAAGATAGATATCCCGGAACAAGGGGTAATACGCATGGCGATAGAAATGAAATAAAACCAGCAATAACTGCGATAGGAAATGCAGTAATTAAAAATCCGCTCAGAATCTGTTCGACAAAGAAATCTTTCACTCTGAACTCACCTTTTCAATCAAGGAAGACAGAGATGCAACGGTGATTTGGCCAGATATTCGCCCTGCTACTTTTCCACTTCTATCAATGACAACCGTTGATGGGATTGCATTTGCCGGTAATGAGCCTTTGAAACCAATCAAAATTGAGTCGTCGATAAGCGTTGGGTATGGAATCGCAAAACGTCTAGCAAAGGCTTCAGCAGTCGGTGGATTATCGCGGGTAAGGATTCCAATAAAAGTAGTTTCACTATATTTCTTAGACAATGCAATTAGTGCAGGTATCTCTGCACGACAAGGAGCACACCATGACGCCCAAACATTTACCACGGTGACTCTTCCGGAACCGAAGGAATAGTTTTTTCCAGATAAGGTCATTCCAGAAAGTGCTGGTGCTTGAATTCTATCAGTGGATTTAATGTAAGTAACTGAACCATTTCCAGAGATAAAACTTTCCTGCGCTCTTGAACTTCCCCCTCCGCTACAGCCTGTTAACGTTATTACAATTACTAGGGATGTAATTAACTTAATAATATTTTTCATTATTTTCCTGGCAGTAAGTGCCGTGCAGGTTCTGAATAAGTAAGTCCGGATATCAATCCCTCATCATCAAAGTGGATACTTGTCACTGATGCCAAGGAACACTCACGTTTCCGTGGGTCATGGAGCAGGCGTCGACTTTCAACTGCGCTTCTTAAAATCCAAATTGGCAACTGGTGTGACACACAAATTGCATCTTTACCATTAGCTGCTGTACGTGCTGCAAATACTGCAGCAAGCATCCGATTTATTTGTTCGTCGTATGGTTCGCCCCACGAAGGTCGCCAAGGATTCCATAAGTGCTTCCATGCGGCAGGATGCCGCAATACTCCATCGCCAACACCAAATGCTTTGCCCTCAAATACATTTGCCGCCTCGATTAATCGCGCATCAGTCGTGATTGCAAGATTGTGTGCTGCCGCAATCGGTGCGGCAGTCTCTTGCGCACGCTGCAACGGTGAAACAAATAATGCCCCTAGGTCAACGCTCTTTGACCAATCTCCAAGTGTGCGTGCCATTTCTTGGCCACGATCAGAAAGTCGCCATCCGGGTTGACGCCCATAGAGAATTTTCTCTGGGTTTTCTACTTCACCGTGACGAATCACATGGACCGTTGAACTCATTGGGTAAGCATAAAGCGTCCCTATAGGCCCAAGTTCGTTAAGGTAGTGACATGGCACTCACGGCGAAGCGAGCAGCCTTTTTCGATGTAGATAACACGCTAATCCGTGGCTCCACGATCTACTTCCTCGGGCGTGGAATGTACCAACGTGGATATTTCACAAAGAAAGACATCTCCCGCTTCGTTCTAGCTAATCTGCGATTTCGATTGACAGGAAAAGAGAATAAGGAAGAGATAGCTCGCTTTCAAGAATCGGCAACGAATTTTATTGGTGGTCATAGTGTCAAAGATATTGAAGCTATAGCTCAAGAGATTTATGATGAGTTTGTTTCTCCCGCAATGTGGCAAGGAACAATTGATATTGCACAGAAGCACTTAGCAAGTGGTGAGGAAGTCTGGTTAGTTACCGCCGCACCAGAAGATATGGCTGTGTTGATTGCCAATCGTTTAGGTTTCACTGGAGCCCTTGGAAGTAAAGCTCAGATTAAAGATGGCGCTTATACGGGCGAGATGTTAGGTGCGTTGTTACACGGAAAAGAAAAGGCAATTGCGGTAAGAGAACTTGCTCAACGAGAGGGTTTAAATTTAGAGAATTGCTATGCGTACTCAGATAGCAATAACGATCTTCCGCTTTTGCAATGCGTCGGTCACCCATCTGCAATAAATCCAGATGCAATCTTAGGATTGCGCGCAATGGCCGAGGGCTGGCCAATCCATGATTTTCGACGTGCCAGATTTATCGGCCGTGCGCTCTCACCCGTTGTAGTACGACTTGCAGCCTTAGGAACCTGGCTCACTCCTCGACGAAAGCGTCGCTGATTACACAATAAGCACTAAAGCCCAGTAATGTAAGCAAGTTATGGAAATGCGCTCATTCTCCGACTACCTACGTAGTGTCGATGATGCTGCACTTTTGGAGCTTTTTTCTAAACGCCCCGATCTTGTAGTACCAGTTCCGCCAGATGTTGCCTCTCTTGCAGTTCGCGCATGTTCTCCTCCAAGTTTGGCCCGGGCTATTGATTCACTCAATCAATGGCAGTTCCAAGTACTCGAAGCCGCGGCAGCTTTAAATGAGCCATTCTCAACTAAATCAGTAGCGGGGTTAACTGATAAATCTTGCTCAAGTGTATTGGACTATTTGATTTCAATCGGTCTGATCTATCCATCTAATGATGGAATGCGCCTTCCTTCTCAGTTGCGCGATGTACTTGGAAATGAGCCGGCTGGACTAGGCCCTGCTTCAATGGTCAAAGTAAAATTAAGTGAATTAGATGATGCTCCAGCCGATGCAAAGCGTGCACTCGAAAGATTGGTTTGGGGGCCACCCCGTGGAAGCATCGGAGATATTAAGAATCCTGGACCTGGTGTTGCATGGTTATTAGAAAAAAAATTCTTAGTTCCACTTGATCAACGAACAGTTATTTTGCCACGTGAAGTTGCGATCTACTGTCGCGGTGGAAAAATCCATAAGCACAACTTTATTAATGCACCCCAGTTAACTGGAGCGACTCGTAATAAGGATCAGATTGATCTGGCATCTATTGCAAATATTTCAACAGTACTTCGCTGGGTCGAAGAGCTATTAAATTTTTGGGCCCAAGAACCGGCTGATGCGTTGCGTGCTGGAGGCTTAGGTGTCCGAGACCTCAAAATAATTTCAAATCATCTCGGTGTAGACGAGTCATGTACTGCCTTTATTACTGAGTTGGCTTATTTAACTTCACTCATAAGTATCGATGCCGATGATCGAATCATGCCAAGCAATAAGTTTGATATTTGGCTCATGCAAACTCCAGCAGATCGATGGAGGGTATTGGCTTCTGCATGGTTAATAACATCCCGCGCTAGTGGGCTAGTCGGCCGCGCAGAAGCTAAAAATGTTGCAGCACTAGGACCTGAGCTTGATCGTGTGAACGCTGCACGCGTACGTGCGCTCACCTTGACTATTCTTAAAGAAAATCCAGGCACAGCACCTGACTCGGCATCATTTAACTCACTGCTAGCCTGGCGTGCACCTGTTCGACGTAACTCTTCTATGCAAGAAGAGCTGGCTGCTTGGAGTTTGCGAGAAGCCGAGTGGCTTGGAATTACGGGCCAGGGTGCGCTTTCTACTTACGGCCTAACTTTTCTAGATGGTGGCGATACAAGCCTAATAAATGATGACCTACCTAAAACTGTAGATCACATCCTTATACAAAGTGATAACACAGCGATTGCACCAGGCCCACTGGAGCATGAAGTTTCGCAACAGTTAGCGATCATGGCTGACATTGAAAGCCGTGGCGGTGCGACTGTCTATAGATTTAGTGAAGTTACGATTCGTAGAGCTTTAGATCATGGCAAAACTGGCGATGAGATTAAGGCGTTTTTAGTTAAGACTTCTAAGACTCCTATGCCGCAACCTCTTGAGTATCTCATTGCTGATGTTGCGAAAAAGCACGGCAAGTTAAGAGTTGGTAATACATCCTCTTTTCTTCGGTGCGAAGATACTGCTTTGATCGCACAAATCATGAATGATAAGAAAGTAGAAATTCTTGCACTAAGACGTATTGCACCTGAAGTAATAGTTTCTAATCACGATGCAGTTGATGTAATGCGAGTATTACGAGAAGCGGGTTACTTGCCTGCAGCAGAGTCTGCAAACGGTTTAATTCTGACTGGCACACGTTCTAGTCGGGCACAAACAAAACCTCGTCCTCCAAGAATTGTTGGAGAGATTGAAACTCCTGATATCGATATGCTAAACGCTGCTATTCGTGCAATACGCACTGGCGAAAAATCGAGTCACAAGCAAGCGCACTTACGACAAGTGGCAAATGAAGCTTTAGGTGCACTGCCTCGCACTACGGCAAATGAAACAATGGACTTAGTTAATAAATATATTCTGGAGGAGAAATCACTTTCTATTGGTTATGCCGATAACAATGGCGCTGTAACCCACAGGATTATTGATCCAATTCGAGTAAGTGCTGGGGCCGTAATTGCCCGTGACCACGCAACTGGCGAAGTACAGTCCTTCCGAATTCCACGCATCACCGGCGTAGCTGCGTTATAGACTTAAGCCATGTTGTCAGCGCTAGAAAAACTCGTGAAGTTGGAGTCCCCAACTGAGGATCTTCAAGCCTGCCGCGACGTTGTTGCACTCGCATCTGATTTAGCTCTGGAAGTTTTAGGTTCACCAGCAACTATTCAAGAAGTTTTAGGGCGTCCAGTATTTTGGTGGGGCGCTGATAATCCTGAAGTAATTGTGCTTGCACATTTAGACACTGTGTGGCCCAAGGGCTCATTTGAACCATTGTGGAGCGTTGAAGGCAACGCAGCCCGTGGACCTGGAGTCTTTGATATGAAAGCTGGCTTCATTCAAGCTCTTTATGCGATGAAGGGCATCGTTGGAAGCGCAGCACTGGTCGCAACAACCGATGAGGAAACCGGAAGCGCAACTAGTAAAGCCTTCATTAAAGAGATTTCAAGTAAAGCAAAAGCAGTGTTAGTAATTGAAGCTTCTTTAAATGGCAAAGTGAAAACTGGGCGCAAAGGTACTGCTATGTATCAAGTTCGAATTCATGGAAAAGCTTCACACGCCGGACTTGAACCTGAAAAAGGTGAAAACTCAACGACAGAGATGGGCCATGCAATTTTAGCTATCGCTGCACTTGAGAATAAGGAAAGTGGCACGACGGTAGTGCCAACGATGCTTCGTGCCGGAAATACAACTAACACTGTTCCTGATTTAGCTGTGTTAGATATCGATGTGCGATCTTTTTCAATGGCAGAAATCGAACGAGTAGATGCAGCAATTCGGAATTTACAGGCGGTTAATCCTGCGACTCGTTATGAAATATCTGGCGGCTTTAATCGCCCACCGCTAGAAACTACGTCAACCATGGCTCTCTACGAACGTGCAGCAAAAGTTGCAGCAACGCTTGGGATGCCACCACTTGAACACGCATCAGTGGGCGGTGCAAGTGATGGCAATTTCGCAGCAGCAGCAGGTGCACAAGTCCTTGATGGTTTAGGTGCAATTGGTGATGGCGCACATGCGGCGCACGAGTGGGTAGACATCACCACTCTTGAGCCTCAAACCGCCCTTTTACATGCACTTATCAAGGACTTACTCAATGACTGATGGACCGTTAATCGTTCAAAGCGATAAGACATTACTTTTAGATATCGATCATCCACTTTCTACTGAGTGCCGACGAGCGATTGCACCCTTTGCCGAACTTGAGCGCTCTCCAGAACATATTCATACATATCGTTTAACACCGCTAGGTTTATGGAACGCACGTGCCGCTGGTCATGATGCAGAACAAGTAATCGATACGTTAATTAAATATTCGAGATACGCGGTTCCACATTCAATTTTGATTGATGTTGCCGAAACAATGTCACGTTATGGCCGCTTACGACTTGAAGCCGACCCAGTTCATGGATTAATTCTTGTTACTACCGATACCGCTGTACTCGAGGAAGTAATTCGTGCACGAAAAATTGCGCCATTACTAGGTGCCAGAATCGATGCACAGACAATTACCGTGTTGCCAAGTCAGCGAGGTCAGATTAAACAATCTCTCTTGCGACTGGGTTGGCCCGCTGAAGATTTTGCTGGGTACGTAGATGGCCAAGCTCATGCAATTGATTTAGTTCAAAACGATTGGAAAATCCGCCCTTACCAAGAGTTAGCCGCAGAAGGTTTTTGGCATGGTGGCTCAGGTGTTGTAGTCCTGCCCTGCGGTGCCGGAAAGACAATCGTGGGCGC
>WLHW01000031.1 GCA_009702525.1 Actinomycetota bacterium | reverse complement strand
AAGTTAAGTGATGCCAAGTTACATGATGAGTTATCTAGTGACATGTACTCAGAGCATGGGTTCGATGCGTTGATGCGACCGGTCTCTGGGTTGGTGTGCCAATCGTTGATTGTGTCATCATATTGAATTCCAGGATCAGCACATGCCCATGCAGCTTGTGCCATCTTTGTAAACAAAGTCTTTGCATCAACGGTGTCGATAACTTCGCCAGTTGCACGGGCAGTTAAACCAAATGATTCGCCCTTTTCAACTGCACGCATGAACTCATCTGAGACACGAACTGAGTTGTTAGCGTTTTGGTATTGAACCGAGATGATGTCTTTGCCACCAAGATCCATATCAAAGCCAGCATCGCGCAATGCACGAATCTTGTCTTCTTCTTTCACCTTAGTTTCAATGAACTCTTCAACATCTGGGTGAGAAACATCCAGAACAACCATCTTTGCTGCACGGCGTGTAGCACCGCCTGATTTGATTGTTCCTGCTGATGCATCGGCTCCACGCATGAATGAGACTGGTCCAGATGCAGTTCCGCCTGATTTAAGAAGTTCTTTTGAAGAACGGATACGAGACAAGTTAAGTCCAGCTCCTGAACCGCCCTTGAAAATCATTCCTTCTTCGCGATACCAGTTAAGAATGCTGTCCATGGTGTCATCGACAGAGAGAATGAAACATGCACTTACTTGCTGTGGCTCATTTGTTCCAACGTTAAACCACACTGGTGAGTTGAACGAAAAGATCTGATGCATCAGCATGTGAGTAAGTTCGTGTTCAAAAATTGTTGCATCTTCATCGGTCGCAAAGTAGCCATGCTCTTTGCCGGCCTTGGTGTATGTAAGCACAACGCGATCGATAACCTGCTTCAATGACCACTCGCGATTTTCAGCACCAACTGCGCCGCGGAAATACTTGGTCGTTACGATCGTTGATGCATTGACTGACCAGAAATCTGGGTACTCAACACCATGTTGCTCGAATACGGTCTCTCCTGTTTTCCAGTTCTGCTGCACTACATCGCGGCGTTCCCATTTAACTTCATCGTATGGATGAATGCCCTCGTTGGTGTAGATACGCTCGATCGTTAAGCCCTTACCCTTGATGGTGTTGTGAGCTTTGATCTTGGCTGGTCGGTTGATAACCGTCTCTGACATATGTGTTTCCCCGTATTTCTTGTAGTAGGTCGTAAATTATTTATTTGCTGGTGCTGAACTTGCGGATATTTTTTCTTGTCGAACATCTGCACGGGGCTTATCTGCAGTTTTTGAACTCGAAGGAAGAGCACGGAGAAGTGCGATCTCACCTTCGAAATCTTCAAGGGAGGCAAAGTTACGGTATACCGAGGCATAACGTAAGTAAGCCACCTCATCGAGTTCGCGAAGTGGCGCCAAGATGGCTAAGCCCACTTCTTGAGCTTCGATTTCGGCCTGACCAGTGCTGCGAAGGTTTTCCTCCACGCGCTGAGCCAGTAGAACCAAATCATCTTCATTGACTGGACGACCCTGGCAGGCTTTACGAACACCGACCAAGACCTTTTCACGACTAAATGGCTCAGTTGCTCCGCTGCGCTTGATGATGCTGAGCACGGCGACTTCCTGAGTTGAAAAACGTTGACCGCACTGTGGGCACTCGCGGCGGCGGCGGATCTGTGTGCCATCTTCGGCAGGGCGAGAGTCGACGACGCGTGAATCATCGTGTCTGCAAAACGGGCAAATCATTTCGGCGTGTCTCCCTTCATCCTGCTTGCTTTTTCCCTTTTTAGCGCTAAAGAGGGGATTTCCAAATATACTCCAAAAACACTACTTATGGAAGTTTTATTGGCTTTGACCCCTACATCTAGTAGGAACTATAAAGCATCTCTGGAGAGTTTGCCCTTCGAGTAGCAAAAGACACGCATCTAGGGCGTGTCGGGGCTAGCACTCAGCTACGGCAGAACAGAAAACGCTTTCTATCTAGGCAGTTGGGATGCGAAGACGGGCTCCAGCGACAATGTCATAGCCGCTTAAATTATTAGCCTCACGGATAGCTTCCACCATCGCCTGAGTATCTCCCGTTGAATATGCCGAGGCGATTGACCATAACGTGGCACCTGCCGGCACAGCTACGGTCACATAAGAGCTGGCATGGCTGACTTGATCCCCCGCCCCAGATCGGGCGGCAAAGCCGGCCATCAGAACAACGGCCAACGAGGCAACGACAAGAGTGCGAGCAAGGCGGCCACGGCGATTGAGAGTGCCGGACGGATTGGCTAGAAACCCTTGATTTACACTGCTTTTTAGAGCTACTGAATTAAATGTTACTGCGCTCATGTCGTTCTCCTCGTACGTCGTGCCTGATAAAACCTTGGGGAAGGTACTCGAACACGTGTTCGAATAAGTTAATTAAACACCACCCCACTGACAAAAGGCAAGTAATTTTCGAACAGGTGTTTGAATTTTGGGTGAATATCTGTCACCATCTATCCATGAGCACACAGAGCCCTTCCAGCGCCGGCCTGAGCCCGCGCCAAGCCGAGATCCTTGCCGTCATTCAGACCGCTATGAATGAGCATGGCTATGCCCCTTCAATGCGTGAGATCGGAGCGGCCGTCGGCCTGACCTCGACTGCATCAGTGAAATATCAGCTAGAAATCCTTGAATCTAAAGGCTTTATACGTCGTGATGAAAGCAAAGGCCGTGCACTCGAACTCACACCTGAAGATGCAAACGTAGATAAAACGCGTCTAATTCCATTGGTGGGCCGCATTGCAGCCGGTGGTCCCATTACCGCTGAACAAGTAATTGAAGAGACGTATCCCCTTCCAGAATCATTAGTGGGTAGTGGTAATTTATTTATGCTCAAAGTCGTTGGTGAATCGATGATCGATGCTGCGATTTGCGATGGCGATTACGTTGTTATTCGTTCACAAAAAGATTGCAACAACGGAGAAATCGTTGCGGCGATGATCGATGGCGAAGCAACAGTGAAGACTTTTTCGCGTAAAAATGGGCGAATTTGGCTGCTTCCAGCCAATGACAACTTTGCACCCATCGATGGTGATACGTGTGAAATCTTAGGAAAAGTAACTGCCGTTCTTCGTTCAGTTAAATAATTACACGAGTAATAATCACGCGGGCTTGATCTCCGTAATGAACGCTGCCAGGTTCATAGACATCTATGCGTTTAATTATTGGTGTTTGAATTGCACCCATTGCAACTAATGAGTCGAGTTCTTGGGCAAAACCTTTAGCTTCAAAGTGCTCATTATTAACACCAACAATCAACCAGCCATTATTGGCAAGCAGTGGCAATAAGTTGCGTAAAGAGTGCGGTCCTAAATGTCCGTGGGTAAATGTGCCCGAAGAAAATAGCGCCTCATACGGTTCATTTTCATTCTCAACGGTTTGCGTTAAATCTCGTACATAAAGTTCGCGATAAACAACGCTGGTATCTGCTCGCGTTTTCAATCTGGCCAGTGCCAACATCTCTGGTGAAATATCCATGCCATCTATTACTAACCCCGGCCGCAATCTGGAGACATACATGCCAGTTAGACCAGTGCCTGTACCGATATCTAAAACGCGAGTAACGGCATCTACTTCATCATGAAAGACTTCAGCGATCGCTTTGGGGTATCGGTACTGCTTGGCATCGACAAATGAAGACTCATAGGTGGCGGCCCACTTGGCATAGAGGCGACGATTATCATCAGGGCTCTGTACTGAGTACGCCTCATCTAAGCCCAGGGCTTCATCACTCATAGCCCAAGGCTAGGTTTTAAGGCCGGCAAAGACAATAGCTCGATCAGTCAAAGAGCGCGGTATTGGCTAACCTTGGTGCATGAACGGCCCATTTGAAATGCGACTGACGTGGGCTCAGCCTGAAGACTTAATCGCACATTTCTTTAACCAAGCCGCTTTTGAGGGCATTGATACCTCTGCCGAAACTCAGAGCTGGTTAGCTGCAGGTGGATCCCTTGCTCCCCCACTGGCTGGCATAAAACCTATTCCTGCCAGTGCGCAGATGCGTGCCTTAGCAATTGAGATCACCAATCAACTTGAAGCTAAATTTCATACAAATCCTGAATTTGATTACAAAGACTTCTTAAACGCACTACCTAATTACAAGAGCGCACCAAATCCATCTCTAGATACCTTCTATGGGGCTTGGCTAGGCCGAGCCGCTGGCTGCCTATTGGGTAAACCCGTAGAAAATACGCAGCGCGAAGGTATACGTGCAATTTTGCAATCAAGTAATCGTTGGCCTTTACAAGAATACTTCACAGCCACAGCAGTTCCTGCACAAGTATTAGCTGAGCACCCTTGGAATCAGCAGAGCAAAGATAGCTGCCTGAAAGAAAACATCGATGGCATGCCAGAAGACGATGATATGAATTACGCGCTGATTGCTCTCTTAACCGTTGAAAAATACGGACGTGATTTCACCACCGATCACATTGCAGATCAGTGGTTAAAACTCTTACCTGCCGCCACCGTATATACCGCCGAGCGCATTGTCTATCGCAATCTATTAATTGGGGCGATTCCAACCCAAGCAGGTGCGATAAATAATCCATTTAAAGAGTGGATAGGCGCACTGATACGCGCTGACTTGTACGGTTGGATAAATCCTGGCGACCCTAAAACAGCGGCCCAGATGGCTTTTCGTGATGCACAACTGAGCCACCGACGTAACGGTGTCTACGGTGCGTGCATGAGTGCGGCGATGAACGCTATGGCCATGGTCAGTAAAAATATTGATGACGTACTTGATGCGGGTATGTCGGTTCTTCCACACACCAGTGCAATTTTTAAGGCCTGCCAGCTCGCTCGCCAACTTGGTGTTTCGGATATGGAGTACGAGCTAGCTTTAGATGCTTTATATGCTCATGTAGATGGCATGCATTGGGTGCACACAGTTAATAACGCGGCCCTTGGGGTACTGGCTTTGAGCCGAAGCAAGGGCGACTTTACTCAGGCAATCACGCTGACGGTCATGGGCGGTTGGGATACCGATTCAATCGGGGCAACGGTGGGTTCAATCTGCGGAGCGATGACTGGGGCTGAAAAAATACCAAGCAACTGGACTGATCCAATTGATAATCGACTTACTTCCAGTATTCCAGGATGTGGACAGTTAGCAATTACTGAACTTGCGATTCGTACAAAGGCACTTCTGCTTACTTAGCGCAGATCGCTCTAAATAACGCCATATGTTTACGCGAATGAACTCCATCAACTGGAATCGGTAAGGACGAAAACTTAGCTATCACCGTTTCATTGGTTGGATCAACCCAGACGTACTGACCATAGATTCCAACCCCGAATATTTCGCGCGAAGCGCCAGCTGTGATCCACCATTTATTTTTATACGAACCACCTGGATGCAATGCTTGTAAGTAATCTGCAGATTCAACATCGGCAGATGCGCCAGCAAAAGTCGCGTTAACCCATGCTGCTGGGATCACTTGTTCTCCATTAGCTCGGCCGCCATTGACGATGAGTAAGCCAAAACGTGCTAAATCACGCGTTGTACAAGAGATTCCGCCGTTGCCCACGGACAAGCCTTCACGATCAACAATGACGGATGCATCATCGTGTGCCCCCATAGGTTGCCAGATGTAGCGGGTGAGCAAATCTTGATACGGAGTCTGTGTTACCTCAGAGATTAACCAAGCAAGTACATCGGTATTGGCCGAACAGTATTGATAGGCCTTTCCTTGTTCACCGCTAGCCGTCATAGTTCGCAAGAAACTTCGAAGTCCCAGATCGTGCCCCGTTGTATTTGTTCGCCAACCCGCTGCTCGATCTAACCGTGCCATCTCGGATTCAGGATCTGAATAATCTTCAGAGAAATTAATTGCAACAGTCATATCTAAAGCTTGTGCGATAGTTGCAGCTTCATATACAGAACCAACGAGTTCGGGTAAGTAGAAAGCAATAGGTTTATCGATATCGACCACACCACGCTCGGCCATGACTGCATAGAGCGCACCTAAAATAGATTTAGAGACCGATTGCAGTAAATGCACCGAGTCTGGGGTCATGCCATTGAAATACTTTTCATAAACCACGACACCTTTGCGCACAACGACTATCGAATCCGTATCCACATCGGCCAATAACTCTGGCAGAGTGTAAGTTGAATCAGCCACATCGATTGTTACTTCGTCTAACTGGGTATCCAGCTCTACATCTAACGACAAAGGTTCAGCAGACGCTGCAATTACTTTAGTAGGTAGGAAGGTCGAGACATTCTGAAAGGCCCATCGATTCAAAGGTCCGTCTTGCCACGTATCTAAATCAAACTCACGAGAGGCACCTGAATACACTCGAATTAACTCGCGAGTAAATGGATGCTTAGGTGCATCAATTACTTGTCGGGTTGTTCCCACCTCAACAAATACGCCATCTTTCATCACAGCTACACGATCACTTAGGTGAGAGACCACATCTAGATTGTGCGAGATAAGGAAGTACGTCAGATCAAAATCACGGCGCAGCTCCTCCAAAAGATTAAGAATTTGAGCCTGTACAGATAGGTCTAACGAAGACGTTGGCTCATCTAATAAAACAATCTTGGGGTTAGTAGCTAAAGCCCTTGCAATTGCTACACGTTGGCACTGCCCACCGGAAAGCTCATGAGATTTACGGCTCAATTGGCTGCTGGCAAGACCTACGCGATCCATAAGAAAATTGACACGCGTATCAATGCTGGGGCTATCCATGCCGGCCAAGATCAACGGTTCGGCGATGGCATCATGAACACTCATACGGGGATTAATCGAGCCGGCTGGATCTTGAAAGACAAAACCTAAGTTAGCGCGCAGCTCACGTGTAGCTTTTCTAGATTTTCCAACCAGACTCTGGCCTAAAATTGTTGTGCCCCCGCTAGTTGGTTCAGTGATACCAAAGGCACATCTAGCTAGCGTGCTCTTACCCGATCCTGATTCACCGACTACGCCGAGAACTTCACCTTTATGCAAGTCGATAGAGATTGAATCCACGGCTTTAAATCCAACTTTGCTATCGCGCAGTGGAAAGACCTTAGTTACTTGTGAAATCTGCATGACTACTTCGCTCATGAGTTCACCGCCCAACACGCCACACTTTGTTTGCCGATCTGCACAGTTGGTGGCTCTTGCGCGCACTTATCCATCCGCAGCGAACACCGATCGGCAAATGCACAACCTTTAATAGTGGTCAGCACCGACGGTACGTTGCCAGGAATTGCCACCAGAGTTCCACGGGCTTTCTCGGCACTTGGAATCGCACCCAGCAAGCCTTGGGTATACGGATGCTGCGGTGATTTCATAACGTCATCTGTTGGTCCAGTCTCTACAACTCGACCGGCATAAATAACAGCAATCTCATCGGAGGTTTTTGCTACTGCCGTTACATCGTGTGAAATAAAGAGCATCGCAAAACCTTCACGCTTTTGCAGCGCAGCAATAAGAGTAAGAACGTGATCGCCAATCGTTGCATCTAAGGCAGTTGTAGGTTCGTCGGCGATTAATAAAGTAGGGCTGGAAAGCAGCGCCATAGCAATCATGGCGCGCTGCAGCATTCCCCCTGAAAGCTCATGCGGGTATGACTCTAAGACGCGCTTAGGGTCGCGCAAACCAACTGATTCAAGTCGGGCAGTCAAGGTCGTTGGGATATCGTTGATGCCTCGGCGTTGGGCAACCATCGTTAGCTGTGCGCCAATTGAAAAAATCGGATTAAAAGCCGACTGAGGGTTTTGAAAAATCATCGTGATCTCTGAGCCACGTATATCGGCCATGTCGGCTTTAGTAATAACGCCGTGATCGCCAAACTCAATCTTTCCGCGTTGAACGGCGCTCGATGGCAACAGACCCATAATCGCAGTAGCGGTTAACGTCTTACCGCAGCCAGTCTCCCCCACGATACCCAAAGTTTTGCCGGCTTTAATCTCTAAGTTGATTCCGCGCAGTGGGGTATTAGTAACGACACCGTTGATTTCAAAATCAACTTCTAAGTGAGAAATCTTTAGCACAGTGCTCATTGGCGGGCAATCCGTGGATCGAAGTGATCGCGCAAGGCATCACCAATAATATTAAAAGATAAAACTGCTAAGAAAATTGCTAACCCTGAAAACGTTGAGATCCACCATTGATCAAAGATTAGGTTGCGACCCTGGGCCACCATTAATCCCCAATCGGCCGACGGTGGTTGTGCACCAAGACCAATGAATGCCAGTGAGCCCGCCGCCAAAATAACTGTACCTAAGTCGGCAGCGATCTGAACTATCAACGGTGTTGTCACGTTGCGTAAAATATGTCTCACAATAATGATGCGATCTGGTACGCCCATAGCGGCAGAGATTTCAACGTAAGGCTTGGATCGAACAATGCTTGCTTCTACGCGGATTAAGCGCGCATACCAAGGCCACCACGAGATGATTAAGGCGATGAGAGCGTTAACTAAACCAGGGCCAAGAAAAGTAACAGCGACAAGGGATAAGAGCAGCGGTGGAAAAGATAAAAATAGTTCACTGACTCGCATGATCACGTTATCGATCCAGCCCCCGCGATAACCCGCAATAAGGCCCAATAACGTGCCGATAATGGCGGCAAAACCCACAACGGCAAGGGCTATTAATAGCGCAGGCCGTGCACCGAAAATAATGCGGCTCAGCAAGTCTCGGCCTAGCTCATCGGTTCCTAATAAATGATGCCAACCTGGGCCGATATAAATATTGTCAACGTTAGTTTCTCCAGCACCTTCTTTAGGAAAAGGTGCAATCCACGGACCAAAGATTGCCGCAGCAATAAAGATCGACATCATGACTGTAGCAATAGTGGTTAACGTATCTTTAAACAAAAAGGAAAGTCCGGCTAGCTTAGTTTTCATCGCATCCACACTCGCGGATCTAACTTGGCGTGGATGAGATCGACAATAAAGTTAATGACTAAATATCCAACAGCGGCAAGCAATGTGATACCCATGATGGCTGGGTAATCAATGCTCAGCAATGAGTTAACGGCAAAGCTACCGATGCCCGGCCAGTTATAGACCTGCTCGACAAAGAACGTTCCCGTAATTAAATACGCCGTCGATAGACCAGTAACGGTAACTATTGGTGGAAGCGCATTGCGCAGCGCTAACTTAAAAAATACTAAGCGCTCAGATAAACCATAGGCCCGTGCAACTTTGATGTAGTCCTGACTCATGACTTCTAGCAAATTCGCCCTTGCCATACGAGATAACAAACCAAATGAATATGCCGACAGCGTCAGAGCTGGCAAGACCATATGGTGCAGGCCATTTAGCGTTGCAGCAAAGTTGCCAGTAATGATGGAGTCAAAGATTGGAAATCCCGTTACTTTAGTTATCGGGTTGTCATATTTCAGATCGATATCAAACTGACCTGTAGCTGGAAACCACGCTAAGCGTCCGGCAAAGAGCATCTGTAGCAAGAGACCTAACCAAAACGCTGGCATGGATACACCTGCGATTGCCAGAATCCGAATAACTGAGTCTTGAAGCCGGCCGCGATATTTGGCTGCATAGACGCCCATAGCAACGCCGAAAATAACGGCAAAACTCATCGCAAAAAATATGAGCTCTAGCGTTGCAGGTAAACGATCAATAATCTCTTGCAGCACTGGTTGCTTAGTCGAGAGTGAGTAACCCCAGTTTCCATGCAAGGTCTGCCAGACATACTTAAAATATTGAATCGGTATGGGTTGATCTAAACCTAAAGTAATACGCAGTTTGGCTGAATCAGCAGCGGTGGCTTTAGGACCAATGTAAGCAAGGGCTGGATCACTCGGGATAACGCGAGCCAGTGTGAAGGTAATAAAACTAGCGGCACACAGGACTAGGAGCGCCGACGACAGTCGGTTCCATAAAATCCTCATGACGATGCCTCCAATAAAAAGTCGTTAGGTGCGCTAACGGTTGAGAGCGGACTGCGTTACACAGCCCGCTCTCCCCTCGTTAACCGTATCTCTATTTAAGAGAGCTTTACTCCAGCAAAGAATGCTGAGAATGGATAGTTAATGTTGTACTTAGGAATAGAGAACTTCTTAGGTACAACACTTACTTGTGCTTCATCATAGAGATAGAGACCTGGTGCCTCGGTATAAAGCATCATCATGGCCTGGCTGTACAGCTTCTGTGCAGCCGCCTTATCAGAGCCACTGAGTTCAATCGCATCATCTACTAACTTGTCGTAGGCAGCGTTCTTCCAGTAGCTCAAGTTAAAGAATGGCTTAGCACTGCTGTGGAATAGTGACCACAAGTTATCTACGCCTGCATCACTATATGTTGGCCAGTACTTAACGATGAAGAGATCTTGCGCATTAGCTGGATCCTTCTTCGCTGCAGCCCACTGCTGATTAAAGAGAATTCCCTGCACTTCTGCAGTAACTCCAATTGCAGCAAATGCATCCTTGATCAGCGGCACAAAGCGTGCTTCCGCTGAGTTCTCAGATGCGTAGGTGATCTTGATTGTCAGGTTCTTTACGCCTGCACGATCCAACATGGTCTTGGCCTTAGCCCGGGCCATTGAATACTGTGGAATCGCTGGGTCATATGGATAGATTCCAGCTGGAACCGGCCCACGTGCCTGCGTTGCATATCCCTGACCGCCAATAGCTGCGATATCACGGTAGTTCAACGCCATTGATAACGCTTGACGAACAACTGGGTTGTTCAGTGGTGCACGCAAAGTATTGAAGTAGCCAACATAGTTAAACGGTGACTTGTATTGAATCACTGAATACTTCTTGTTCTTCTTCAACGTTGCCATGCTAGTCAACGGAATATTTGTTGACCAATCAACTTGACCTGACGTCATCATCTGCTGTGCAGTGATTCCATCTGGAACAATTGAAATATCGATAGTTGAATAATCTGGCTTATCAGTTGCCCAGTGCTTTCCATATGCACTTAAAACAACAGAGCTTCCAGCTTTATAACTAGAGATTGTGTATGGGCCAGAGCCGCCATCTTTGCCTGACTCGTAGTACTTAGAGTCAGCGGCAACTGCAGCGAGCGCCTTTGGATTAACAATATATGCACCATATGTTGATGATGCAATTAGATCCATTGGAGCTGCATATGAAAGATTCAAGACAACGGTGTCATCTGATGGTGTTTCTACGCTCTTTAGTGGATCCCAAATAAAGCCTGCTCCACCAATTTTCTTGGATGAATCAAAGCTGGCTTTAACGGCTGCAGAGTTCACTGGTGAGCCATCATGGAATGTCGCACCGGCACGCAATTTGAAAGTCCAGGTCTTTCCATCTTTTGATGAACTCCAAGACGTAGCAAGTGCTGGTGAATACTCAGGTGTTACGCCATCTGGGTTCTTCCACAACAGTGGTTCATAAATATTGGTCATATAGAAAGCCTCAGTCGAAAATGACTGAACAGGATCCCATGTAGTTACAGCTGCAGATGTTGCAACCTTAAATACACCAGCGCCTTGCGCCACTGTTGGAATCGATAACGAAGCCACGGCTAGAAGTGCAGTTGAGATAACTGCAATCAATCGCACGCGCGGGGATGAAAAAGCGGTTTTCATGGACATATGTATTCCTCTCTCCATTCACAAATGCAGTCACCTAAACGAGGGTTTTCATGCAGGTACGTGCATATTGGCTGAAAGTTTAGGCAGGGTAGGTATGCCTGTCCATGAAAAAACCTTGCCGTTGCTATGCTTTCTAGGCATACTACCTAGATGGATTTGCGACTGCTCTCTTACTTCTTAGCCGTCTTTGATGCCGGCTCTATCTCGGCCGCGGCCAGAGAGTTACATATAGGTCAGCCATCCTTATCTCGCCAGATTCGAAATTTAGAGCGCTCATTGGGTGTCTCCCTCTTTACCGCTGGCCCCAAGGCAAGTGCAACACCAGCTGCGATTGCCTTTGCACCCATCGCCCGCGATTTAATGGCCCGCGCCGAACAGGCCGAGGCAACCATTAAATCGATGGATCACAACGAAGCGATTCGTTTAACAATCGCTGGCCCACCAACAACAGTGGCCGATGTTATTGCACCATTTATCGCGCAATCTGGTGCGCAAGGTTTGCTGGCTAATATCCGCGAGGTTCTACCTAACGCTATCTATCGCGAACTTGCTCAGTACCGCGCCGATTTAGTTGTAGGTACCAGTCCTCCCCCTGCGCATTTGGAGTACATCGTTATCGGGTACTCACCGATTTTGGCGCAGCTTCCCGAAGATAAAAAGAATGTAAAAAAGAGAGAGATTACTTTGGCCGAAGTAGCCACATATCCAATCGCCATCGTTGACGATAACCACAATGTGCGCAGACTTTTCGATCAGGCTATCTCTGAAGCCGGGTTATCGGTGCAGATAGCTTTTGAAACACAGTCCACCCAAGCATCACAAGCACTCGCTGCAGCTAACCGCGCTGTGTGCATTAGCTCTGATGATCCACGCTTTAACTTACATCCTTTGTTCATCACAATTCCCGGACGCAAGAACCCGCTATCGATTACATTGTTTTGTGCGTGGGACCCTGGACACTTTGCTGCAGAGCAGATTAAAGCTACCGCTCTTTTCCTGCATCAGTTCTATGAAACTCAGCGTTTGGTTACTACTGTTTAGGCAACTCTGAACAAAGAACCTAGTGCTTCACTCAAACCAAATCTGCCATTCACCTTCAGTTATCCATCGAGACATCACACCAAGTCATGCTCATCACATGAATCTTTCACTTATAGCAAGCTATTTTCATACTCACCGCCAGCCAGTAGATGAATACACCAAGTTAGAACTAGACCAACACGCTCGCCTTAGTCGCATACGTCGCGACACTCAAGCCATTGACGAAGAGTTAGCTCGTCAGAGCGCAACTTTAGATCAAGCCCGCCGCATCGCTTAATTATCAACTAGTCATCCGTCACTTCGACAAACAAAATCCCCCGCACAGTTAATGTGCGGGGGTTTTTGTGTTCCCTCGATTTAGAACATCTTATTTATGGAGCAGGTACCGTATGAACATCCAAGTTGTCCTT
>WLHW01000030.1 GCA_009702525.1 Actinomycetota bacterium | reverse complement strand
CTTTACTACTGGAACCTTTACGCCTTTGCTCCAGACAAGTTTCTTTCCACTCTTCATACAGGTGTATTTATAACCACTAACAGTCGTGGTCGTATTTAACTTTGTGCATGCAGCTCCAGCTTTAGGGGCAGCAGCTTTGCTTGGTCCTGTAGAGAGTATTAGCGCACAGGATATTACAAGAGCTAAGAACACCTTGGTGCGCATTGGCAAAGCATAATTTTCGGCCGGGCTCTGGTCAATGAATGAAAGGTGAATTTATCCAGCTATTTGAAGCCCAATCCACGCTGCAACTAAGCCAAAGCCAAGCGACGCGCTCAGGTTGATTGCTGCACTTTTATAATTCTTTAGCTCATAGGCTAAAAAGAAATCCAGCATAAATGTTGACCATGTTGTGAATGCACCGGCAAAACCAACAACAAAAAACGCATGCATGTTGTTTGATGTATTTATACTCAAACCCAAAATTAAAGAACCAAGAATATTAACTAGAAAAATCCCATACGGTTTGGTTGTCAATGTACGGATATATTGATCGATTGCAAAGCGGGATGGTGCACCAATAGCAGCACCTAAAATGACAAATAGAGTTTTCATGTTCGCGCCGGAATCAATTTTCTAGAGATTGGTAAAACTACAATCATGATGAGTAGAGAAAACATCACGTTGTGAAAGAGGAATAACTGTCCACCTTTACTAGGAACAATCGTTAACCCGGCGACGGCCGAAAAAGTAGTCAGACCTGCGCAGAATCCCGGAAGTAGAAAGTGGCGCATATTCATCGTGCCGCGACGTTCCATCAAAACAAGTAAAAACGTAGCTAGAGCTACGCCGATTAAGTTTGCTACTAATGTTGCGTTACGGCCATCGGCAATCTCTAAACCCAACCAGTAGCGAACTAGTGAGCCGAATACGCCCCCTAGTGAAACTAGTACTAAGGATTTCAGAGCGGTAGAGCTTTCTTAGTAACTCCACTTACTAAACGGGTAACTACGCTAATTATTAACGCTGCAAAAATAGCTGACCAGAAATTGTTTACATCTAACTTGTCACTCCATCTGGCCACGAGCATAAGAATTGCGGCATTTACAACTACAAGGAATAACCCAAGAGTCACTATTACAGCTGGAAGGGTGAGGAGTTTAAGTAAAGAGCCTAATGTCGCATTGAGAAGACCAAAGAGAAGAGCAACCCAAAAATAAGTAGTGAAGCCGCCCTTTACATCAATGCCTGGAATCAACGCCGTTGCTACCCAGAACGAAATCGCTAGAGCTGCCCAACGGAGAAGAAGTTTCATGTATTAAACGATACCGTCACGCTTACGAATTTTGGAGCCTAGCCAGCGCGCTGGATCGTATTTAATATCTACAACGCGCTCCTTCATAGGAATAATGGCGTTGTCAGTGATGCGGATGTGCTCAGGGCACACCTCAGTACAGCACTTAGTGATGTTACACATTCCTAGACCGTGCTCTTCTTGTGCGGTCCGCTTGCGATTTTTCAGAGTATCAAGCGGATGCATATCCAACTCGGCGATACGAATAAAGAAGCGTGGACCAGCAAAAGATTTCTTATTCTCTTCATGATCGCGGATAACGTGACATGTATCTTGGCACAAGAAACATTCGATGCATTTGCGGAACTCTTGGCTGCGCTCGACATCAATCTGTTCCATGCGAGCATCCCCCGGCGCTACATCTGCTGGGTGAGCGTATGCAGGGATTTCCATAGCTTTCTTATAATTAAAAGATACATCCGTGACTAGATCTTTAATTACTGGGAATGCGCGTAGCGGAGTAACGGTAATTGTTTCGTCCTCACCATATGAAGCAACTTGAGTCATACACGCCAAGCGAGGTTTTCCGTTGATCTCCATAGAACACGAGCCACACTTGCCGGCTTTACAGTTCCAGCGAACAGCCAAATCACCCATCTGTGTTGCTTGCACGCGATGAATTACATCGAGAACAACTTCGCCCTCATTAACATCTACCTGCACATCTTGAAGTGCGCCATTAGTTGAATCACCACGCCAAATACGAAGATTTAGTTTGCGTGCCATTAGTTGGAACCGCCTTTCGCAATTTCCTCTGGAGTCATGTATTTCTCTAACTCATGAACGTCAAAGAGGTCGAAGAGTTCTTTAGGTAAAACAGGTAGGGCTTGTTCACAAACTTGTACTTGTTGTCCATCAAAAGATGAAATGTGATTTACCTGGCGCCACTTGTTATCCATGCCTGGGAAATCATCACGTGTATGTCCACCGCGAGACTCTTTACGTAGAAACGCAGACTTAGCTGCGGACTCTGCAACTAACAACATGTTGTCTAAGTCAAAAGCTAAATGGAAACCTGGGTTGAACTTACGTCCACCGCTAACGGCAACATTTGCGCTGCGCTTTCTGATATCTGCAATCTTTGTAATTGCATCTTCTAATTCAGATTGTGTCCGAATAATTCCTACTAAGTTATGTGTTATCTCTTGTAGTTCGGCGTGTAATGAATAAGAGTTTTCCCCGCCTTGACGATCAAAGGGTGCTGCAATTCTTGCCTCTGCAGCCTTGATGGCGGCATCGCTGACTGGATTTTTCCCATTGTGCTTTAGGTACTCGGCTGCGCCCATACCTGCGCGTCGACCAAATACCAAAAGATCGGTCAATGAGTTTCCACCTAAGCGATTTGATCCATGCATCCCGCCAGCAACTTCACCTGCGGCAAATAAGCCTGGAACTCCTACGGCTGCAGCGTTATCGGGCTCTACTTCAACTCCACCCATCACGTAGTGACATGTTGGGCCAACTTCCATTGGCTCCTTCGTAATATCAACACCTGCAAGCTCATAAAACTGATGCCACATTGAAGGAAGGCGCTTCTTAATAACCTCGGCTGGCAATCTCTTAGACACATCTAAGAAAACTCCACCGTGTTCAGTTCCGCGACCGGCTTTAACTTCAGTATTAATTGCGCGAGCTACCTCATCGCGAGGCAATAACTCTGGAGGGCGGCGATTATTATCTTGATCTAGATACCAACGATCGGCTTCAGCTTCGTTATCTGCATACATCTTCTTAAATACATCTGGGATGTACTTGAACATGAAGCGCTCACCAGCTGCGTTAGTTAAAATTCCACCTTCTCCACGAACTGATTCAGTTACTAAAATTCCGCGAACAGATGGTGGCCACACCATTCCTGTTGGATGGAACTGTAAAAACTCCATGTCAACTAAGTTTGCACCGGCTTTCAGTGCAAGTGCGTGCCCATCTCCTGTACCTTCCCAAGAGTTTGATGTAATTTTAAATGTCTTACCAACTCCACCTGTTGCAATAATTACAGCCGGGGCTTCAAATAAAACTTCGGCGCCGGTCTCGCGCCAATAACCGTACGCTCCTGAAACTTTTCCGGCTTCTTTTAAAATTTCGGTGATAGTTAGTTCGGCGAAGACTTTGATATGACTTTCCATATCACCGTGGTCGCGACCATCTTGTTGTTGTAAAGCAACGATGCGCTGCTGCATTGTTCGAATTAGTTCTAAGCCTGTGCGATCACCAACGTGTGCAAGGCGTGGGTACTCGTGCCCACCAAAGTTACGTTGTGAAATCTTTCCTTCTTTTGTCCGATCAAAGAGAGCGCCCCATACTTCTAGCTCCCAAATGCGATCTGGTGCCTCTTTAGCGTGAAGTTCGGCCATACGGTAATGGTTAAGGAATTTTCCGCCGCGCATTGTGTCGCGAAAGTGAACCATCCAGTTGTCATTCTCATTGACGTTACCCATGGAAGCCGCTGCGCCACCTTCGGCCATAACGGTATGAGCCTTGCCAAATAACGACTTACAGATGATGGCTACACGTAAACCCGCTTCACGAGCCTCAACTGCGGCACGCAAACCTGCTCCGCCTGCACCTATAACAAGTACATCGTATGAATGGCGTTCTAGCTGTGTCATATCGATTTCCTTAGAAGAAGTAGAAGTTAGAGATTGCACCTGATGCAACCGCGCGGACATAAATATCGGCACCAGCAACTCCGAAGAGTGAGATCCATGCAAAAGTTGGGTGTTTGTGATTTAACACAGAAACAATTGTCCATGCCTTATAACGCACTGGATGTTTAGAGAAATGCTTCAAGCGTCCGCCGAGTGTGTGGCGGCACGTGTGGCAAGAAAGCGAATAGAGCCACAACATTGTTGTTGAGAAAAGGAACACGAGTGTTCCGACGCTCATGTGTCCCCACTCTTTTTCAGGATTTCTAAATGCCAAGATTGCATCCCACGTCAAAATCACGTTGAAGATTAACCCTGCATAAAAAAACCAACGGTGGCTATTTTGCAAAATTAGTGGTGCGCGAGTTTCGCCTGTGTACTTAGTATGTGGTTCGGCAACTGCACATGCAGGAGGTGACAACCAAAAGGCACGGTAATACGCCTTGCGGTAGTAGTAACAAGTCATTCTGAAACCAAGTGGAAAAATTAAAATAAATAGGGCTGGTGAAATTCCAATTCCAAAATACTTATTATTAAAAGGTTGACCAAAGAATGAAAGTGCCGATCCTGGTTCACACGATGTCGAAAGACATGGTGAATAAAAAGGAGAAATTAATGGCTCAGAGAAATAATATTTATTTTCAAATGCGCGAAACGTTGCATAAATAACGAAGGAAAAGAGAACGCCAAACGTGATTGCTGGCTGTAGCCACCATTTATCGGTGCGCAGCGTGCGTTCTTTGATCTTTGCTCGTGTGGGTGAAAAAACACCTGACATTGCAAGCTCCTAACCTGTGCCACATGGGTAAATCACTAGGAGATAGTGTCCTCTTGGAGAGAAAACCAGGCTAGGCAAGTACCCGCCCAATGGCTATGAACTCAGCCACACTGTAAGAAAAACTGGCGGAGGGCGTGGGATTTGAACCCACGAAACTTTCGTTTGCCGGTTTTCAAGACCGGTGCACTCGGCCGCTATGCGAGCCCTCCGTGGGAGAGGCTACCTGAATAATCCCGAAGCGAAAAATCGGCTCTATGCGGGCAGTTGCAGTAGCTCTTCAATAACGATTGCGACGCCATCCTCTTTATGAGGACCGGCTACCGATGTTGCGAAGGTGACGCCATCTGGATGGCCATCGGCCATGGCATAAGAACGCCCACACCATGAAAGCATAGAAAAATCATTTGGGTTATCGCCAAATGAAACACAATCACGTGCATCGATTGATAAACGTGCTGCAACTTTGGCCAGGGTCGCTCCCTTTGAAACTCCCAGCGCCGATATTTCTAATAAAGATTCTCGTGCATTTGAATGCGTAACAGTGACTATGCCATCTAGTTCGCGAAGTGCGATCTCAAGCATTTGATCTGATGTGAATTCTCCATCGCTACAACGTGCGAGCATCTTAAAAGCTGGACCCCGAACCGCATCTTCAATTCTGTCCACCCCAACATTGTCTAAACCAACATCCCAACGTGGAACATATATTTTTTCTCGATGGTAATAATCATGTGACTCAATTGCAAACGAAATTGGAGGAATAGACTTTCGCATTATCTGGGCCACTTCAATTTGTTGCTCGCTTGAAATCATCCACTCTTCGGTAACTTTACTTTCTCTTAAGTTATACAACATTGCGCCATTTCCGCAAATTGCTTCACCAAAACTAAAAGTGTCACGAATTTCATGCATCCAGCGTGGAGGTCGACCTGTGACGAAGAAGATTTCAATTCCTAATTTATGCGCACTGGTGAAAGCATCTACGGTCCGTTGTGAGATTGTTCCATCGTGTCTAACAATCGTTCCATCTAAATCTGTTGCAATAAGTTTTGGGCGTTTACTCACACCGGCTCGAATCGCTCTTTACCCAAAAACGGTTGTAGCCCCTTAGGAATATTTACGCTTCCATCTGAATTTTGGTGATTCTCTAAAATTGCAACAATCATGCGGGGGATTGCCACTAAAGTTCCGTTGAGGGTGGCGAGCGCTTTTGTGCCGTCGGCATCTTTGTATCGAATATTTAAACGACGGGCTTGAAATTCTGTGCAGTTAGAAGTACTTGTTACTTCCCTATAGGCGTTTTGTGTAGGAATCCACGCCTCAATATCAAATTTACGATTAGCACTAGAGCCTAAATCACCTGAAGCTACGTCAATAACTCGATATGGAATCTCCATCGCGTTAAGGAAATCTTTCTCCCAACCTAGTAGGCGCTTATGTTCTTCTTGAGCTTGATCAGGGTGACAAAAAGAAAACATCTCCACTTTATCGAACTGATGAACTCTAATAATTCCACGAGTGTCTTTACCGTAAGTGCCGGCTTCCCGACGAAAACATGATGAATAGCCCGCATAGCGAAGTGGAAGTTTTTCTACTGGAATAACTTCATCCATGTGATATGCCGCTAACGGCACTTCACTCGTTCCGACCAAATAAACATCATCTTTTTCAAGATGATAGACATTTTCTGCAGCTTGACCTAAAAATCCGGTGCCTTCCATTGCTGGAGGATTTACTAAAACCGGTGGAATAACTGGAGTGAAGCCAGCTTTGAGAGCCGATGCGATTGCGTAGTTAACTAATGCAAACTCAAGCATCGCGCCAGAGCCAGTTAAATAGTATGAACGTGATCCAGCAACTTTTGCGCCGCGTTCAGTATCAATCGCTCCGAGCAGTTTGCCTAACTCAACATGATCTTTAGCTTCGAAATCAAAACTCCGCGGAGTCCCAACGTGTTCGATAATGACAAAATCTTCTTCTTTTCCAATCGGTGCAGCAGGATCTAAAATATTTGAGAGTTGCATGATTAATTTTTTGGTCGTTTCTTCTAACTCTGAGCGCTTGGTATCGGCTTCTTTAACGGCATTTGCTAGATTTTTAGCGTTTTCTAGCAGCGCAGTTTTTTCATCACCTTTTGCAGCGGCTACTAATTTTGATAAAGCGTTTTGTTCAGCGCGCAAATTCTCAAACTCACTTAATGCAGCTCTCCGTACGTCATCTGCAGCTAAAACCTGGTCAACAATTGCTGGATCTTCGCCTCTACCTTTTTGGGAAGCCCGAACTACATCCGGGTTCTCACGTAAGAATTTAACGTCAATCATTTAGCAGCCTTTTCGCGGGGGTATGAACCTAAGAAACGGATATCTTCACAGATTGCACGTAACGCTTCGATTGTCTCCTTAACAGGGGCATCGCTTACATGGCCTTCTGCGTCAATAATGAAATGATAATGCCCGAGCTCTAGACCTGTGGGACGACTTTGAATAAAAGTTAGGTTTACGTTGCGCTTGGCAAACTCGGTCAAAATATCAAGTAGTGCGCCCGCGTGATCGATTCCAATAAAAACAGCCAGTGATGTGCGATCAAAACCTGTTGCCTTGGGAGATGTCGCAGGTTTTGAGACTAAAACAAAGCGCGTGATTGCACCAACAATGTCGCCGATGTTGTCGGCAATAACACGCAGACCATAGTGGGCAGCAGCCACCGGTGCTGCGATAGCGGCATCAAACTCGCCGCGGCCAATCGCTTCTGCAGCGGCGGCAGTAGATGCCGTTGAGATTAACTCTGCATCTGGATAGTTCAAAGCAATATATGCACGGCATTGCGCTTCAGCATGAGGATGAGTTGCGATGCGGCGAATATCAATACCGTCGTTTTTAACCATTAACGCAAATGAAACTGGCAAAGTAACTTCACCCACGATAGATAGTGGTGTTCCAGTTGCAAGTTCATCAAGAGTGCGGGCTACAACGCCTTCAACTGAATTTTCGATTGGTACTAATGCAAAGTGAGCTTTGCCGACACGTACTGCATCAAGGGCAGCAGTCACATTGGCATAAGGAATCAAAGAATCATTAGAGGAAGTAATCTTTTTGAGCGCCGCTTCGGTAAACGTACCCTTTGGGCCTAAATATGCATATGTACTCACTTGCTAATGATACCCGAGCACCTTACGTGCAAATGACGGATTATTTGTAATTAGGACTTCAACACCATTATCTGAACAAAAACGCATATCGTCAGCGTCATCAACAGTCCATACAAAGAGTTTTCGCTGCTCATGGGTCAGCTCAGGCTTTAACCGTAAAAATTCCACGCTTGGGCCCAAGTAAGTTGCTGAGGTAAATCTGCGCATTGGTCCATTAAATCGATCCTCGAGCAGGGCAACAGTTCTTTGGTTTGGGTTAATTTTGCGAATATTTTCAATTGCTAACCATGAAAATGACATCAAGAAAATATCGGCAAACTGTTCTTCTTCAGCAATTAAATCAAGGACTTTTCTTTCAACTGCACTACCTGTTGGCACTGGATGTTTAGTCTCTATCGCAAGCTCTTTCTTATTCTCTCTGGCAAGTTCAAGAAGATCCTCTAAAAGTATCGCCTCCGGATACTCGCGTTTAATCTCTAAGAACTTCATCTCCGCAATTCGACCTGAATGTCCAGCAACTCGTTTCATGTCTGCGTCGTGCCATAAGACCAGCTGATTATCTTTAGTTACCCGAACGTCACATTCAAAGCCATCGGCACCGACATCAACGGCGCCTTTATAGGCGCGCATAGTCATTTCAGGGAAATCGATGGAAGCTCCGCGGTGGGCGTAAATCTTCATGATTAAAGATTAACAGGGGTTAGGCTTATCCATTATGGGCGCCTTTAGTTTTGATACCAGTGCACGCTCGGCCCTTGGTTTAGTCCGAAGCGGTAATGAAGACTCTGCCTTAGTCACTGGACGTTTGATTGCCGTTGCCGATGGAATGGGTGGTCACGCTGCAGGTGAGATTGCCTCGAAAATTGCAATCACTACATTGCATGCTTTAGCACCAGTTCTGACTGATACAACTATTGATTCTGATTCAATTGAAGATCTATTGCTGCACTCATTACACACAATTGATTTAAATATCAGCGAGTATGTTAAAGAAGCTAGTGATTTACGGGGAATGGGTACAACTCTTACCGCCCTACTTATTAATGCTGAAACTATTGCGCTTTTGCATGTCGGTGACTCTCGTTGTTATCGGTTGCGTTCAAATAATCTAGAACAATTAAGTAACGACCACACTGTGATTCAGGAACTTATTGATCAAGGTGCAATCTCTTTGATTGAAGCTAAAGATCATCCCCAGCGTTCAGTTCTTACCCAAGCCTTGATGGGCGATGGAAATATCGATCCTGTTTTGCAGGTGTATGACGCTAAAGAGGGTGACAGATATTTGTTGTGTAGTGATGGTTTATCGGGTGTTTTAACTGAAAAAGAGATTAAAACATTACTTAAAACCGGCGATAAAGAAGCCGCTATTAAATCTCTTATCGATGCGACATATGTAAATGGTGCGCCAGATAATGTCACGGTGTTAATTGCAGATGTTACGCGCGATGAGGTTTCTGCTAATCAATTGTTAGGTGCGGCCCAATGAACGACAAACTTCTTGGCGACCGATACAAACTTGGCGAAATGATTGGTACCGGCGGGATGGCCGATGTTTATATTGCACAAGACACGCGCTTGGCGCGTAAGGTGGCAGTAAAGATCTTACGCAGTGATTTAGCGCGCGACCCATCCTTTGTTTCGCGGTTTAGAAAAGAGGCCCTGGCCGCTGCTGGTTTGAATCATCCTGGAATCGTTGCGGTTTATGACTCCGGCGAAGAGCCAGCTCCTTATATTGTGATGGAGCTTGTTTCTGGCCACACACTAAGAGAGTTAATACATAAGGGTGAGCGCGTTCCATTAAAACGAGCTTTGGAAATCGGCGAAGGTATTTTGGCTGCACTTGAATACTCTCACGAACGCGGAATTGTGCATCGCGATGTTAAACCAGCAAACGTCATGATTACAGATCAGGGCGATGTAAAGGTAATGGATTTTGGTATTGCCCGCGCTCTAGCTGATTTAGGCGCAACATTAACTAGTACATGGAACATTGTTGGAACCGCTCAGTACTTATCCCCGGAACAAGCGTTAGGTGAAATTGCAGATTTACGAAGTGACATTTATTCGACAGGATGTTTGTTGTATGAAGTTCTTACTGGGCACCCACCTTTCACTGGAGAAACTCCGGTATCGATTGCCTACCAACATGTTTCAGGAAAGTTAATCTCACCTAGTTCGCTTCAGCCAGATCTTCCGGCCGGTATCGATGTTATTTTAAATGTCGCACTGGCTAAAAAACCTGAGGATCGTTATCAATCTGCAGGTTTGATGTTAGGTGACCTATTTAAAATTGGGGCTGGGCAGGTATTAACAACCAAAATTGCTCGTAAGAAAATGTCTCGACGTAAGCTTCTTGTGATCGCGCTATCAACTGTTGTTTCTCTGGCGGCCGTCTCTTCTGTGCTTGTTTTAACGCGACCAAGTACCAATACCGCTAATTATCCTCAGATTCCAAACGTGGTTGGTTTAACGCAGGCCGATGCACAAGCAATGTTGTCCGACTATGTTGTGACTTTTACCCGGGCGCACGATGCAAGAATTCCAAAAGACCGTGTTGCTAGTCAGATTCCATTAGCTACAACTCGGGCGCAAAAAGGTTCTGGGGTTGTACTGACTATCTCTGATGGTCCGGGTGATGCCATAGTTCCTTTGGATTTAATTGGAATGTCACTTATTGATGCCCGCGCTGCTTTAGCGGCAGTTGGACTTTTAGTTGCCCAGACAGAAGCTGTTGCATCCGATCAACCACAAGGAACAATTCTGCAAGTAACCCCCGAACCGGGTTCAACAATTACTGCTGGTAGTGGAGTTGTCCTACAAATTGCAAGTGGCCAAATTGAAGTCCCTGTATTAATTGGTGTCGATGCGATTCAAGCAAAAACGATTCTTGTCCAAGCAGGATTCTTAGTTAAAGAGATTGAAGCCTACGATGCTAATCAACCTGTTGGTGTTGTAATTCGTCAAGCTCCTGATGCTGGAACGACACAAACAATCGGTAAATCAGTAACAATTACAGTTAATAAAGCGCCTTAATTTCTTGAACTAACAACGGGAGATAAACCAACTGCTTTCTCCTGCGCATTAAGGTCTCCGCACTCAACTAACCAATTAGCTAACATTGCATGCCCGTGTTCCGTTAATACAGACTCAGGATGAAACTGAACTCCTTCAATCGGTAAACTCTTGTGACGCATTGACATAACGATTCCAGATTCGGTTGACCCAGTAATCTCTAAATCATTTCCAATGGTTTCAGGTTCTACACACAGAGAGTGATAACGCGTTGCAGTAAATGGTGATGGGAGTTTTGCTAATACGCCTTGACCTTTGTGATGTACTAGTGAAGTCTTTCCATGTAACAGTTCTGGAGCACGTGAGACGGTTGCACCAAATGCAACACCGATTGCTTGATGGCCTAGACAAACACCAAACAAAGGAATTTTTTTCTCGGCGCAATATTTGATCATCTCAATACTCACACCAGCTCGTTCAGGTGTTCCTGGCCCGGGTGAAATTAATACCCCGTCATATGTGCTGGCTTCTTCGGCCTTCACGGCATCATTTCGCACGACCGTGCACTCGGCGCCTAACTGCCCTAAGTACTGCACCAAGTTAAAGACAAAAGAGTCGTAGTTGTCGACGACAAGGATTCTGGTGGCCATAGGAGCATTCTTGCTCATGGTGTATCTTTCGCGTATGCCTAAATCCAAGCTCCGCAAGAAAGTTATTGAAAAGCACTCACATGATGCCGGGGTAGTGGTCCATACCCCTGGAGCACCACTCGAGAGCCCTAAATGGCTGGCTCCGACGATGGTCGCTGGCTTCCTGATTGGTCTTTTCTGGATCGTGACTTTTTACGTCACTCAGACTAGATATCCAATCCCTGGTATTGGTGCGTGGAATATGGTTATTGGCTTCGGCTTTATCGGTGTCGGTTTTACCCTCGCTACTCGCTGGCGTTAACAGCCTCTTTTAAATTACACGGCTGTAACTCTCTCCACATTGTGGGTAAGTGCTGTGGATAACTTTCTACTTCTTATTAAGAAGGATTTGAGAGGCGAGAACTCCGCCTAGTAATCCCCCAAGGTGGGCGTGCCAATCGATACCACCTAAAGCAAAACCAATTGCAAAATTAATTCCAATGATCACATAGATGGAACGAGTATCGGTTCCGATTCGCTTTCCAACAATTGCGAGTGCTCCAAATAATCCAAAAATTGCACCAGATGCACCAACTGAGGCGCTCGGGATTTGGGCAAAATATGCCGAAGCTAGTGAGCCGGTGATTAACGATACAAAAAAGAGTGCAAGAAACTTATTTTTCCCAAAAGCTGCTTCTAGTGGATTACCTAAAACCATAAGGGCGTACATATTAAAACCGAGATGCATTAAGCCGCCATGAGTCAGTGCGACTGTAATTAGTCGATACCACTCGTTTGTGAATTGCATATAAGAAAGATCGCGCAGATATAAATTCTGTTGAATTGAAGGAACAATCATTTGCAGCAGATATGCACCGCAGATAACTGCGATTAAAGAGTAAGTTGCTGAACGCTTAAGCAATGGTGACGCTGTTAATTGTTATATCTGTAACTGGCTTATCTTGCGCGCCGGTTTTAGCTTTTCCAATTGCGTCTACTACTGCCTGGCTTGCAGAATCTTTAACTTCACCAAAGATTGAGTGCTTACGATTTAACCATGTTGTTGGCGCTGTTGTAATAAAGAACTGTGAACCATTTGTACCTGGTCCAGAGTTAGCCATTGCAAGAATATAAGGACGATCAAAAACTAACTCTCCGTGAAACTCATCTGCGAAGCGATATCCTGGTCCACCAGTTCCGCGACCAAGTGGATCTCCGCCTTGAATCATGAAGCCATCGATAACACGGTGAAAAATTGTGCCGTCATACAAATTGGCCTTTGTTGCCGAGCCCGTGTTTGGATCAGTCCACTCTTTTGCACCGGTTGCTAGTTCAACAAAGTTAGCAACAGTCTTTGGTGCATGGTTAGGAAAAAGTTCGATAACAATGTCACCGAGTGATGTGTGAAGGGTTGCAGTGTTTGACATGTGGAGACCAGGGGAATCGAACCCCTAACCCCCGCCTTGCAAAGGCGGTGCTCTACCAATTGAGCTAGGTCCCCGTATTAGAACGGGTGG
>WLHW01000003.1 GCA_009702525.1 Actinomycetota bacterium | reverse complement strand
TCTTTAAAGAAACCAATAGTTTCATTCTGCTTTGCAGTTGCATCGCTCTCTTTCCAGAATGCATGCATCATGAATGCTGCTGGAACTAAGAACAGTGCGATAAGAAGTGCGCCGAGATCTGCATAGACACCGAAGGCAATATAGAGGCCACCAATCAGAATCATCAGACCTGAAACGATGACACTGAGCTTGGCAGCTGGAACCTTCTTGTATGTGGCATAGCCAGTCATTGCCTCAAGCTTGGTGAGGTGGCTGATACCTGAATTAATGAAGATCAGCGCAAACATGATGCGACCGATTACGAGTACTGCGTTCATGGGACTCCTTAGGTTGATGAATACGTTGTATGGTGCATAGTAGTTGAAATTTCAACTACTTATAGAGCCGACACGCGCCACCACTTGTCTTTTGTCAGCCCAGGGGAGTATTTTTCGAACACCTGTTCGAATATCCACAGCCTGAAGGAGTCTTTGCCCGCGATGTCAGTCCCGCAGATTAACCCCGCCCACGATGTCACGATCGATGGTGCAACAACGCCGATTGAATTTACTTTCAAGGGCAGGCGCTTTCGTATCCATGCAGTGTTATCCAGGTGGTGTGAAGCCGGGGGATGGTGGAACCGAATTAGTGATGGCAAGTATCGCCCTGATGATCAAGCCCGAGCGGTATGGCGCGTAGAAGCTGCACCTATTGGCTCGCTAACAACATTTGAACTCGAACGCGATGAGCTTAGCGGTCAGTGGATTATCCGATCGGTATGAGTTTCATACACCTGAACGTTGCAAGTGCATACTCACTTAAATACGGCACCACACAACCAGCAGATTTAGTTGCCCGGGCTGCAGAGTTTGAAATGCCTGCACTAGCCCTGACTGATCGTGATGGCTTAGCAGGCGCGGTTCGCTTTGCACAGAGTTGTGTTGATTTTGGCATCGCACCAATTATTGGAGTCAATCTAGGAATTGATATTGGCAGCCCAAAAAATCGTATTACGTTGTTGGCGCACAGTGATGGAGGATGGCGCTCGCTGTGTCGCCTGCTGACATCGCTGGCGATGGTGAGCGATACCCGTAATCCGATTATGACCCTTGAATTCTTACAGCGCTTTAGTCACTACAGCTCAAATCTTTATGCACTACACGGACCTGAATCACCTGCGGGTAGATTATTAACCGATAACCGTAGTGATGCTGCTTTTACGATATTTAATATGACACGCGATTTATTTGCTGGTAATGCAATTGAGTGCATATCGCATTTAGCTGCAGGTAAGGGCCCACGTTCTACATCGCAGGCCGCTAAGTCATTAATTTTTGCGCGAGATCATGACATCGATGCAGTTATTACAAATGCGGTTCGCATGCGAGATCGTATCGATGGACCTGTAGCAGATGTCTTAGATTGCGCTCGTCAATTAGTACCGCTGCACCCGCGTCACGTTGAACGCACTAATGCTGAAGGCTTTTTAAAATCTGGCGACGAGATGATTACTTTGGCCGCTGAAATTGCACGCGCCGCAGGTGAGCGCACACCGCGGCAACTACTAGCAACGACTAGAGAGTGGGCCGAGCGTTGTCTGTTATCACCTGCACGCGATATTGGCTTGGGAGGTGCGCACTTACCTGAGCCACACGTTGTTGGTGCTGAATCAGCACATCAGATGCGTACACTTTTACGCACGCGCAGCGAGGCCGGTATTAATTGGCGCTATAGCGATGCCACAACTATTAAGCGTGCGCGCCTGCGTTTAGATGATGAGCTAGCCACGGTTGCAACCCTTGGTTTTGAATCGTATTTTTTAACTGTTGCCGATATTTGTGACATGGCACGAAGTGCTGGTATTCGCGTTGCTGCACGCGGCAGCGGTGCGGGCTCACTGATCTGCCATTTACTTGGAATCTCTGGTGTTGAACCGATGCAGCACGGCTTATTAATGGAGCGTTTTTGTTCGCCATTGCGTCGAGCTTTGCCTGACATAGATATCGATGTTGAATCACACCGTCGCCTTGAGATCTATGACATGGTTTTTAAACGCTACGGTGATACCAACTGGGATACACCTAATAATCAATCACGGTGCGCCACTGTTGCAATGGTCGATACCTATCGTGCTCGCCATGCAATTCGAGATGCAGGTGCAGCACTTGGTTTGCCCGCGATGGAGATTGACTTACTTGCTAAGTCAATGCCACATGTGCGTGCGCGCAATATTTCTAGCGTTCTCGAAAACCTACCGGAGTTAAAATCTCTCAACGTTTCAGCGCCGTTGACTGCCATGACGATTGCACTTGCTCAACGCCTTGATGGTCTACCGCGACACCTAGCGATGCATCCATGTGCCATCGTTTTATCTGATGGCGGTTTATTAGATCGCACCCCACTGATGGCTAGTGCTAGCGGTTACCCCATGGTGGTCTTTGATAAAGATGACGTTGAGGCCATTGGCTTATTAAAACTAGATGTCTTAGGTGTACGCATGCAGTCGGCAATTTCATATGCACTGACTGAAATCGAACGTGCCCAGAATGAAAAAGTTGATATTGATACTGTGCCAATAGATGACCCGGCAACATTTGATTTAATCCAATCAACGCGAACCCTCGGTATGTTTCAGATAGAGAGTCCAGGCCAGCGTGAGTTAGTTGGAAAGTTAGAGCCCAAAACTTTTACCGATTTAATTATCGATATCTCACTTTTTAGACCCGGCCCAGTTAAAGGCGACATGATTACGCCGTTTTTAAAGGCCCGGCATGGGTGGAGCCCAGCCCAGATAATTCACCCTGATCTCTATGAGATTTTGCGTGATACCGAAGGGGTAGTTGTTTTCCATGAACAGGTTATCGAAATCATTGCAACGATGACTGGTGCATCCCTTGCTAGCGCAGATGAAAAACGCCGCGCCTTGGGAGACAAAGTGGGTCAGCAAGAAGTCTGCGATTGGTTCTTCCCTGCTGCAACGGCAAAGGGTTATGAGCTGGGAATTATTACTCAGATTTGGGATTTACTACGCGCCTTTGCATCCTTTGGTTTTTGCAAAGCACATGCTGCAGCCTTTGCGCTACCTACATATCAATCGGCTTGGCTCAAGACACATTACCCTGCAGCTTTTTTAGCTGGAGTACTTACGCATGATCCTGGCATGTACCCCAAACGTTTAATCGTTGATGAAGTACGCCAGATGGGAATCACTGTTGCACCCTTAGATGTGAATGAGTCTGATTCGGTATACCGGGTTGAAGATCAAGGTGCTGCTATTCGCATAGCGCTATCGACTATTGAAAAGATCAGTGATGGAGAAATCAGATCAATTATTGCCGGTCGCCCTTATACCGATCTCGGTGATTTTGTTCATCGCTCTGGAAGTAGCGCACCGGTTACAGAGAGTGCGATATTAACTGGTGCATTTGATCGCCTGCATACCGATGTCAATCGTCGCGATCTCTTATTACATTTCTCTGACTTGCAACGCTCTCCAAGTAAAACTATTTCTGGGGCGCAGATGAACTTAGCTTTTGCAGCCCCCGCTCTGATTAGTAGCGGCCTACCCGATATGAAGCCAGCAGAAATGGTCCGTCACGAAGTAGAGCGCTTAGGTATCGACATGTCCGCGCACCTCATTGAGTTTTATAGTGAATTTCTCAACGCTATCGGGGCGGTGAGATCATCTCAGTTACTTACTCAACGCTCTGGTTCTAGTGTCCTTGTAGCCGGCATCAAAGTTGCACTGCAGACACCCCCAGTGCGATCAGGAAAGCGTGTAATTTTCTTAACTCTCGATGATGGATATGGCTGTAGCGATTCAGCTTTTTTCACTGATATGCAAGCAGATTACGCCAGCACGCTGTATTCGACATCCCTGCTACTGGTTAGAGGGCAGACTCGCCGCACAGGCGCGCGTGGGATTTCAATCCGGGGCACAGGTGCATGGGATTTACGCGCGGCATATGAAAGTTGGCGGGCTAAAGAAAGTACGCTGGCAATATGACATCGGCCTCAATCCTGCATGTGGATATGGATGCATTCTTTGCCTCCGTTGCCGAGCGCGATAATCCCGAACTTAAAGGCAAGGCAGTTGTCATTGGAATGGGCGCACGTGGTGTTGTATCTGCGGCAAATTATGAAGCACGCAAATTTGGAATCCACTCAGCGATGCCAGTAGGTCGCGCACGACGGTTAGCACCTCATGCGATTTTTCTCCCTGTTGATATGCCTAGATACCAAGAAGTCTCTGGCCACATTATGGAGATTTTTGAAAGTTTTACACCTTGGGTGGAGCCCATCTCATTGGATGAAGCTTTCCTAGATGTCAGTGGAGCACAACGTTTATTAGGTACTCCGCGCGAAATCGCGGCGGCAATTCGTGCCAAAGTTGAATCGCAAGAGGGAATCACATGTTCTGTTGGAATTGCACCATCAAAGTTCATTGCAAAACTTGCATCTCAACACTGCAAACCAGATGGGATGTTGGAGATTACTGCCGATCGCATTCTTACTTTCTTGCATCCCTTACCAATCAAAGCAATGTGGGGAGTCGGTCCTAAGACTGCAGAGACATTAGAACGCTTAGGTCTTCGAACAATTGAGGACATAGCGAATGTGCCACGTGCAACTCTTATTCGTGCATTAGGTGAAGCCAGTGGAGCTTCCCTCTATGAATTGGCATGGGGTCGAGATTATCGAGATGTCTCACCTAACGATGCCGAAAAAAGTATTAGTGCCGCCGAGACGTTTCCTCAAGACTTAGATGATCCCGCTCAGATCTTGACGGAGTTTTTACGATTAACAGAACGGGCATCGGCCAGATTGCGCGATAAAGATTTATTTGCCAAGACCATTTCGATCAAGGTTCGTTTTGCCGACTTCACTACTATCAATAGATCCAAAACTCTTGCTCTGCCCTTAGATGGAACCCAGGAGATATACGAGGTCGTGAAGGGTCTGTATAAGGCACTCAAAATTGAAAGAGCTCGCCTGCGTTTAGTTGGTGTTTCGCTAGAGAACTTAAGCAGTGGGGCGCCTGAGCAGATGGTCTTAGGCGCACGAGAGAGCGGATGGCGCCAGGCCGATGGGGCTATAGATAGAGCCAGGGCGCGATTTGGTGCAGGCAGTGTGCGTCCGGCTCGACTCATCAAGGGCCACGAAGACGAGTAGCGGGGCAGCATAAAACCTTCTATTGTTGACCCATGCCGTTATCAGATCATGAGAAGCGAATGCTCCAGGAGATGGAGGCAGCGCTATTAACTGAAGACCCACGCCTGTTTTCCGCGCTCTCTGGCAGCGGGCCTTCTCCACGGCGCTCCAGAACTCTGGCCGCGTTAGGTCTTGTTCTTTTGGGAATCGCAGTCCTCTTTACCGGCCTCATCGCCAAAATGACGCCAGTTGGAGTCCTTGGCTTTGTCATCGCTTTGGCTGGGATCATCCTGGCCCTGTCATCTGTCGGAGCTATCTCGGGCTCAGGTAAGCAGAAGCGCGCTCGCACAGCGCCAGGTTTGAACTCAAAACTGCAGTCCCGTTGGGATAAGCGCAATAATCAGTAGCCGATAACCAGTGACAAGGCCCTCTTACGGAGGGTCTTTTTTTATGCCTGAAAGGTGGGGGATTGTGGGTGGAAAAGGGCAAAAAGTGGCGAAAGGTGGTTGAAAAAGGAGGAAAGTGGAGTAAAGTGGGGAACTAAGCCGAGGATCCACACGGCTAGCGAACCTGGGGAAGGGGGCGCGGAAAATGTTTCTAGGCACCCACGAACCGCGCCTTGATGAAAAAGGTCGTTTGATTCTTCCAGCGAAATTTCGTGAAGAGCTTGCATCAGGTTTAGTAATTACTAAAGGCCAAGAACGTTGTCTTTATGTTTTTCCAACAAATGAATTCACAGTTATTACTGAGACGCTAAAACAAGCGCCAGTCACTGCAAAATCAGCACGCGATTACAGCCGTGTGATGTTTGCAGGTGCACACGATGAAATTCCTGATCGTCAAGGTCGCATAACAATTCCACAAGGTCTTCGTACATATGCAGGACTTGAAAAAGATTGCGTTGTTATTGGCGCAAACACTCGCGTTGAAATTTGGGATGCAACTTCTTGGAATGAATATTTAGCAGATCGCGAAAAGAGTTTTGCTGATGTTTCAGAGGAGGTCTTTCCAGGACTTTTCTAAGTGACTCTCATTTGTGGCCACCGCCGACCCTTCGAACGTATCGGCGCCCCTTCCCCGGCGCCGCTACTAAACAGATCCGTCGGCCGGCGGTGACCAGAGATGAGAGTGGAAATAAAGGTAAAGGAAGAAAGTAGTTAGGGATTGTTTATTGAAAGGGGGAGTGATGGCAAGTGCACATATTTCAGTGATGCGTGATCGATGCATCGAACTTCTGACCCCTTCAATAAATTCCTGCACTAATCCTGTTGTAGTTGATGCAACTCTAGGTTTAGGTGGACACACTGAGGCGCTACTTCAAGAATTTCCACAGCTGACTGTTATCGGGATTGATCGAGATCAAGAAGCACTGAGTCGCGCAGTTGAGCGTCTTGCTCCTTATGCTGATCGACTTCATACGGCTCATGCAACATTTGATTCAATCGATGAGGTTGTTCAATCCTTTGGTTACACCAATATCGTAGGAGCTCTTTTCGATCTTGGTGTTTCATCGATGCAGTTAGATGAAAGTAATCGTGGTTTTTCTTATTCGCAAGATGCTCCACTAGATATGCGCATGGATCGTACACAATCTTTGACGGCCGCTGAGATTGTAAATACTTACGAACCTGGGCAATTAGTGCGCATTTTACGTACGTATGGCGAAGAAAAATTTGCTACCAGAGTTGTTGAATCAATTGTTAAAGCACGAGCTATTAAACCTTTGAACTCTACAAGTACGTTAGCGAACTTAGTTAAGAATGCTATTCCAGCAGCAACTCGTCGTACCGGTGGAAATCCCGCAAAACGCACCTTCCAAGCTTTGCGCATTGAAACCAACGACGAACTTGGTGCAATAACAAGAGCTTTGCCAGCTGCCCTCAAACTATTAACTGTTGGTGGACGTTTAGTTGTTATGTCGTTTCAGTCACTTGAAGATCGCATAGTGAAAGAGCTTTTTGTTGCATCAACAAAATCTGGTACTCCTCGAGATCTCCCATTTGAACTTCCTGAATTCGCTGCAAAGTTCTCACTAGTGATTCGAGGCAGTGAAAGTCCATCAGAAAAAGAGTTAGAAGAAAATTCCCGTTCGGCCTCGGTTCGACTTCGTGCAATTGAAAGGGTGGCCGCATAATGGCTATGACCGCATTAGCTCCAGCAATTTCTCGCTCACGCGAAATACTTGTTGAAAGATCCTCAAAAGTTGCCCTGAAGCTAGTACCTGATATCTCTGAAGGCAAACAAGCGAGCCGTAAATTCTTCGCAACATTCGTCTCTTTCGCCGGAATATTGGGACTACTGACTCTTCTATTCATAAACACACTTTTAGCACAAGATGCATTTACGCTCACTCACCTCAAACTTCAAGCAAAGATGGTTAGCGATGAACGTGAAGCAATCGCACGTCAGATAGATAAGCAATCTTCGCCTGAGGCTCTGGCAAAAGCGGCGGCATTGCTTGGCATGAAACCTTCAGAAACGCCAACGTTCCTCAATCTTAATGAAATAACTATTCCTCAAGTGAGCGTAAATAATGGGTAATTTTGCAATAGCGCACAATCGAATCAGATTATTGATTTTACTGGTCGCCCTTGCAATGTTTGTTTTTGGTATTCGGCTTGTACAAGTTCAAGCAGTACAAGCGTCAGATTATCGCGCCCGAGCTGCTACTGAGATGGAAAATACTCGCTCCTTACTTGCCCCGCGTGGAGAAATAACCGATGTCAACGGAGTTGCATTTGCCAGAAGCGTTGCAGCTACAAGTATCGTCGTCGATCAAACTCAGATTTCAAATCCACATAAAGTAGCTAATTTTGTTGCACCTATTCTGGGTTTGTCGGTTTCAGAGGTACAAGCGAGCATTACTGGGGTCCGAAAGTGGAGCATGGTTTTTCAAAACGCAAAGCCAGCAAAGTGGCAAGAGTTAAATCTGGCTATAGCTCAGTACAACACGCAATTTCCGCCTATGAGCCCCGATCGAATAATTGGATTTTTCCCTGAGCGCAGTTATGTTCGCGAATATCCTTCAGGGTCTCTCATCGCTTCCTTAGTCGGCTTTGTTAACCATGATGGAAAAGGTGCGACCGGTTTGGAATCGAGTATGAACTCCGTAATTGCTGGAGTTGATGGAAAATATTCATATGCAAATGGATATGGCGCAGAAATCCCAGGTTCTCAATCAGAGATCATTGCCGCCCAAACTGGCACAACGGTTCGTTTGACAATCGATCGAGATATTCAATGGGTTGCCTCTAAAGCAATTTCAGATGTCGTTAAGGCCTCGCATGCAATTAGTGGAACAGTCATTGTCATGGATCCTAAAACTGGTGAAATTTTAGCTCATGCAACTGCACCAACCTTTGATCCTAATAACACATCCAAAGTTTCGCTTGTAGCGATGCGAAATCCTTCGGTACAAGATGTGTATGAGCCTGGTTCTACGGGTAAGGTAATGACGCTATCAGCTGCGATTGAAGAGAAGAAGATAACTCCCGAAACAGTATTTACTGTTCCTTATGCTTTAAAACGTTCAACAAAGGTTTTCCATGATCATGAACGTCACGCGACTAAACACTTAACTGCTTCAGGAATTCTTGCTGAGTCATCAAACACAGGATCCATTCAAATTGGTGAGCTGTTATCTCACGAAACTTTATATAATTACCTTTCCAAGTTTGGCGTTGGCACAAAGACAGGCTCTGGGTTACCAGGAGAGTCAAATGGAATTCTGCCAAAAGTTGCAGATTGGTCGGGCACCACTGCACCCACAGTCGCTTTTGGTCAGGGCTATTCACTCACAGCTATGCAGGCCACAAGCATATTTGCGACCATTGCAAATAATGGCGTACGTGTATCACCAACAGTAATTGCAGGTACGCGAGATGCAAGTGGAAATTTCACACCTGCAGCAGGTCGGTCTAGTCAGCGCGTGATTAGTATCGATACTGCACAAAAAATGCGCATCATGATGGAGAGTGTTGTATCAGCATCTGGTACCGCACCAACTGCAGCAATTTCTGGATATCGGGTAGCTGGAAAGACTGGTACGGCGATGCGCATCGACGATACGTGTGGTTGCTATCGTGGTTACACCGCATCTTTTATTGGTTTCGCTCCTGCAGATAAACCCGCTTACGTTATTAGCATCACGATTCAAGATCCAAAAGGGTTGCACTGGGGTGGTGCACTCGGCGGTCCAGTGTTTAAGAAAGTTATGTCTTTTGTACTTCAAAGCCGACATATTCCACCGACTGGAACAGTAGTAGTTCCTGTAGCGCTGAATGAGAAAGAGTTACTAGCTAAGAAGGCTGCTGATGCTAAGACCACTAACTAGTCCCCAAAAAAGCCTAGAAGCCATTTGCAAAGTTCTTGATGCTCATTCTCAAACTGCCGATAAAGAATTGTCTTCAATTTTCATCAATGGGATTTCTCAATCCAGTGCATCAATCAGCGAAGGTGATTTATTTATAGCCCTGCCTGGTGAAAATTTTCACGGCGCAAAATTTGCAGCAGATGCCAAAATCAAAGGCGCAGTTGCAGTTCTTACCGATGCTGCCGGAGCGGCCATGATTAATGATTTACCTGTCTTAATTACACACAATCCACGCAGAGCAGCGGGCATAGTGAGCGCATGGTTTTATAGCGAACCTATGCGGGATTTATACAGCGTAGGTGTAACTGGGACGAATGGAAAAACTACAGTTACAACATTGCTCCACCAAATCATGAGTCTTGCTGGCAGAGAGTCCGGACTTATAGGTACGGTAGAAACTCGAATCGGTTCTGATGTATTAGCAAGCACAAGAACCACCCCTGAAAGTAGTGAACTAGCTGCATTATCTGCCGTAATGCGCGAGCGACATATGCGTAATTTAGTAATGGAAGTGTCGAGCCATGCGATTTCCCTAGAGCGCGTCAGAGGATCCCACTTTGCTGTCGTAGGTTTCACTAATCTTTCACAAGACCACTTAGATTTCCATAAAACTATGGAGGATTACTTCTTAGCAAAATCTAAGTTATTCACCTTCGAGTATGCAGATTTAGCGGTTATCAATATCGATGATATATATGGACAACGACTCGCGAAGTCGACTGAGCTTTCAGTACTTACACTTTCACGATTAAATCCCCAAGCCGATTGGCACTTTACCTCTATTAATTCTGACTACGTTGGGGCATCTCTTTCAATACGTGGCAGCGGTGGGATTCTGATTGAAGCAAAAACTCATCTGCATGGGTCATTTAATTACGACAACTTACTGATGGCGGTAGCTATTGCAGTTGAAAGTGGAATAGATCCAATCGATATTGCTTCAATAATCCCTCAACTTTCGGGTGCTGCAGGAAGGTTAGAGGCGGTAAGACTTGGTCAGAACTTCATCGCATTAGTTGATTACGCGCATTCTCCCGATGCAGTCATTCGAGTTTTAGAAACTGCCCATGAGATATCCAACGGAAATGTAATTGCGGTTCTAGGTTGTGGTGGCGATCGTGACACTACAAAACGGGCTCTCATGGGTAAGGCCCTCTTTGATGGCGCTGATATTGCAATCTTTACCAGTGATAATCCACGCAGCGAAAACCCTGAGGACATTCTTGTACAAATGGTTTTAGATCTTGATATCAAACATCCTCATGAAGTTATTTCAGATCGCTCTGCGGCAATAAAGGCGGCAGTAAATGCGGCCCAAGAAGGCGATGTAGTCATTGTTTTAGGTAAGGGGCATGAAAAAGGTCAGGAAATTGATGGAGTAATTAAGGAATTCGATGATCGCAAGGAGCTAGCACAAGCGATTGAGGACAAGCGATGATCACATTGACCGCAGGGGAGATAGCCCTATTAGTAGGGGGAGAGCTACATTGCGATAAAGACTTACTCATTTCCAAAGCCCCGGTTTTTGACTCGCGTCTGGCAACTCCGGGAACTTTCTTTTTGGCACTTCAAGGCGAACAACACGATGGGCATGATTTTGCTGCCGATGCCTATCGACAGGGCTCTATGTTTTCCCTCACTACTCACGTAATTGATGGGCCATGCATAGTTGTCAAAGATGTCATTTATGCACTCTCTATTCTTGCGGCATTTGTAAGAAAGAGATTAACGAACTTGACTGTCATCGGTATCACTGGTTCGCAAGGTAAGACCAGCACAAAAGATTTATTAGCACATATGTTAAGGACAGTTGGTCCAACTGTTTCACCTGCTGGATCATTTAATAATGATTTAGGTCTACCAATTACCTTATTAGAGTGTGATGATCGAACCCAATTTTGTATTTTAGAAATGGGTGCACGGCACAAAGGAGATATTGCACGATTGTGTGAAATTGCTAAACCAAATATTGGGGTCGTACTCACTGTAGGCAGTGCTCATCTTGGTGAGTTTGGATCGTCAGCAGCAATTGCGCAAACAAAAGGCGAACTCATTCAATCGCTAGACCCGTCGGGAGTTGCGATTCTAGGAACGTACGATGAATTCACGCCTCTCATGGCAACGCTACATACCGGTCGCACTTTAATGTTTGGTGAGCAGGCACACCTAGATGTGCGAGCTGCAGATGTTGAGATACGCGAAGGTAGGCCACACTTTGATGTGGTCACTACTGCCGGACGTGACGCGGTCGGAATGCGTTTAGTTGGAGCTCATCACATCGCAAATGCTTTAGCGGTAGCAGCCGTTGGTACTGCCTTAAACCTGCCACTTGAATTAATTGCTAGCTCGCTATCAACCGCTGAAACCTCTAGTAAATGGCGTATGGAGCTGCGCGAACTGGAGAATCTTTTGATTATCAATGACTCATACAACGCAAATCCCGTTTCGATGGCCGCAGCGATGCGTTCACTTGCTCTATTTGCCCAAGAGCGAGGCGGTCAGTCATGGGCCTTTATAGGAAAAATGCATGAACTCGGCGAGTCAGGTCCGTCTCTCAGCGCAGCTATTGGCACCCTTGCCCAAGAGATTGGAATTGACCACTTAGTTGTGGTGAATGCTCCTGAGTATGGGAACGGGGCTGGGGAACTTGCAGTTCACCATGTTCTGACAATCGAAGAGGCAGGCAAATATTTTGAATATTTGGCTGAAGGCGATGTAGCACTTGTCAAAGCATCGCGTTCAGAAGGTTTTGAAAAGATTGCTGATTCACTAGAACTTTATTGGAAAGAAAAGAATGGAGTGAATGAATGAGACAGATTCTTATGGCAGGAGCAATCGCACTTGCCTTTTCACTCTTTGGTACAAAAGGACTCATAAAAATATTAGCGGGCAAAGGCTACGGTCAAATAATTAGGGATGATGGCCCAAGCAGCCACCATACTAAACGCGGCACTCCAACAATGGGTGGAATAATTTTCATTCTTGCCGCAATAATTGGCTACTCCGCTGCGCACATCATTTCTGGAAACACATTTACAGCTTCAGCAGTATTAGTGATTGGTTTAGTCGTTAGCCTTGGCGCAATTGGTTTTATTGATGATTGGTTGAAAGTTTCTCGCCAAAATTCAAGAGGCCTCAAAGGGCGTTACAAGTTAGTTGGTCAGGCTGTTTTTGCGGGCATTTTTGGATTCTTAGGTTTAAAGTTTGCAGATACTGATGCTTTGACACCGATTTCACAACATCTATCGGGTGTAAGAGAGACAACCATATACTTGGGCTCATTTCTTGCGATTGTCTTAATAATTATTATGGTTATGTCAGCCAGCAACGGGGTTAACTTAACTGATGGTTTAGATGGCTTGGCCACTGGTGCCACCATCATGACTTTTCTTGCATTTGTGCTCATTGGTGTCTGGGAGTTTGGACAAAGTTGTGCAGTAAATGCTGCTGGTAGTTGTTATCAAGTGCGCGATCCTTTGGATCTGGCCGTACTTGCCGCTGCATTTGCAGGTGGATGTACTGGTTTTCTTTGGTGGAACACAGCGCCGGCTAAAATCATCATGGGCGATACTGGCTCACTCGCACTAGGAGCAGCGATCGCCGGTCTGGCCGCAACGCTTCGTGTGGAGTTACTGCTTATTCCATTGGGTGGCCTATTTGTAATTATCACTATGTCGGTAGTGATTCAGACGCTTTACTTCAAAATGAGTGGTGGAAAACGAGTATTTAGAATGGCACCTCTTCATCATCACTTTGAACTTAAGGGATGGGCTGAGATTACTGTCGTTATTCGTTTTTGGATTATTGCGGGATTGAGTGTTGCTGGCGGCCTCGGTCTTTTCTATGCGCAGTGGGTAGTTAAGTAGCTTCGATGTCAATCACTCTAGCTGGTACCAAATATTTAGTCCTTGGGGCTGGCGTGACTGGAAATTCGATAGGGAAATCTCTTTCACGGCGCGGAGGCTTAGTAAGTGTTGTGGATGAAAATCCGAATTCACACTCTGATTTTGCCGTGCTTAACCCTGGTGATGTTCACATTGAAAATTTCGATGCCGTTGTCGTTTCTCCCGGGTGGAATGAAAAACATCCGATAATTATCGCCGCAAATAAGGCTGGCCTAAAGATTGAGAATGAAGTGGATTTAGCATGGGAACTTTCACGCAAGATTTCGCCAGAACAGAAGTGGCTCGCACTCACTGGTACTAATGGCAAAACAACGACTGTTGAAATGACGGCGGCAATTTTGCAAAACGCTGGATTAAAGGCGATTGCATGCGGAAATGTAGGCGACACTGTCATCGATGCTGTAGATCGTGAAGATACGTTCGACTATCTAGTTTTAGAGTTATCTTCTTTTCAACTTCATTGGATGAAGAAGGCAGAATTTGTAAGTGCCGCAATACTCAATATTGCCGAAGATCATCTTGATTGGCATGGAAGTTTTGATAATTACTGCAATGACAAGCTTTCAATTTTGAATCGTTCCAGTATTGGCGTACTGAACGCGCAAGATGCCGAGATTTTTACGCGGGCACAAAGCTGGCCCGGACGTAAGATCTTTTTTTCTCTCCAGACGCCAGCACCGGGAGAGCTTGGTGTTGTAGAAGATTTGCTCGTAGATAGGGCGTTTGTAACGGATCCAAGCGAGGCGGCGATGATTGCCGCTCTTGCCGATATCCAACCAACGTTGCCACACAGTGTTTCAAATGCTTTAGCTGCCGCTGGACTAGCACGCAGTATCGGCGTACCTTACGAAAAAATTCAAGGCGCACTGCGTAATTTCCACCCAGGGCGACACCGGATCGAATCGATTCTTGAGGCAGATGGTGTGAATTGGATTGATGATTCCAAAGCTACAAATCCCCACGCCGCTACGGCATCGATTATGTCCCACTTAAGCGTTATCTGGATCGCTGGAGGCCTAGCTAAGGGGGCAGACATGTCTGACCTCATCAAGACATGTGCGAAGCGAATTAAGTTTGCAATTTTAATTGGTGCCGACCGAGATCTCATTGAGAAAGCTTTCCTCGAGTTTTCACCTCTTACTCCGAGAGTTGTACTCGATCCAGATACAGATTACGTCAAAGGAGGAGCCTCTAACTCCTTGATGGAGAAAATAGTGAGCGCTGCGGCAAAACATGCAGCACCGGGCGATACTGTATTAATGGCCCCTGCATGTGCATCGATGGACCAATTTGTTTCGTACGCCGATCGCGGCGATCGATTTGCTAAAGCTGTAAAGAAACTGGTGGCGCATGAAAGCTGAACAAAAACAAAATATTTTCAGTAAACCCATCAATTTGTATTACATGCTTATTTTTAGTTCTCTTGGTTTGAGTCTGCTGGGACTAATTATGGTTTTTTCAGCCTCCTCAATTCACTCACTAGAAACTAAGGGCACAACATATGCAATTGTTTTAAGGCAGTTTATTTTCTTACTTATCTCTATACCTATGGCATGGGTACTTTCTAGATTTTCACTTACAAAGTGGAAGGTTATTGCACGACTAGGAGTTGTCGTTTCATTTGGATTATTGGCAGTCGTACAAGTTATTGGTAAGAGTGTGAATGGAAACCATAACTGGATCAGCTTAGGATTCGTGGACGTACAGCCCAGTGAGATTGCTAAATTTTTAATGATTCTTTGGGCTGGATATGTGTTAGCTAAACGTGAACGCTCAGGTGATGTACAGGGAAATGTCGTAAAGCTCATTGCTCCCGCATACTTTGTTTGTATTGTTTTGGTGATGGCGGGTAAAGATTTAGGAACGGCTTCAGTCTTTGGTTTTGTTCTAGCCGGACTCCTGTGGGTTTCTGGCGTACGACTGAGCGTATTTAGCGCAATTCTAGGTGTTGGTTTTGCAGGTATTGGAGCCTTAATTATTTCAGCCCCATACCGAATGGCACGTTTTTCTGTTTTTCTAAATCCATTTGCAGAAAATCAATATAAGAATATCGGGTGGCAACCAGCACATAGCTTGCTGGGATTGGCTAGTGGCGGGTTGTTTGGCGTGGGTCTTGGTGCGAGTCGCCAAAAATGGGGCAATTTACCTGAAGCACATACAGATTTTATTTTTTCAGTTATAGGTGAAGAGTTAGGTTTATTTGGCACTCTCTTGACCTTGTTATTGATCTCAACATTGATTTTTGCAATCTTTAAAATCGCTTTGCGTACTGCCGATCCCATGGTCCGCTATGTGAGTTCAGGCATTGGATGTTGGATTGCTATCCAATCAATTTTAAATATCGGTTCGGCAATCAGCATTCTTCCCGTTGTCGGAGTAACCCTTCCGTTAGTTTCATACGGAGGCTCTGCGTTGATCGCTACGTATTTGGGAATAGCTTTTGTCATTGGTGCTGCACGTCGTGATCCAGTAATTTATAAAGAATTGCAAGAAACTGGAGTTCCATGGCTACGATAATTTTTGCTGGAGGTGGAACTGCTGGCCATATCGAACCGGCACTTGCTGTAGCGCGAGCATGGAGAAGTGCTCACCCGAATGATGAGATTCAATTTCTGGGCACCAAGACTGGGCTCGAAAATACTTTAGTTCCAGCACAGGGATTTGCTTTGACTCTAATTCCTAAAGTTGCGATAGCTAGGAGACCCTCGTTAACGTGGCTAAAGATTCCGTTTAATCTTATTAAGTCAATCAGCGTGGCATCTGCAGCGCTTACATCTGCAGATTTATTAATTGGTTTCGGGGGTTATGTTAGCGCTCCAGCTTATTTGGCGGCCAGATTACGCGGAGTACCACTTCTTGTTCACGAGGCAAATGCCAAGCCTGGGTGGGCAAATAAATTAGGCGCACTACTAACTCCATTTGTGGCAGTCGCCAATCCGGTCGAAAGCCGCGAGTTCTCTGATGCACTACTGACGGGTCTACCTTTGCGCTCTGATGTTGCGCAAGCTTTCAATGAATCTAGAAATGATTGGAAAGTTGCTCGAGATACAGCGAAGTCTAAGTTGGGCTTTGATAAGAAAACACCATTAATTTTCGTTATGGGCGGGTCTCAGGGTTCGGTTGCTATTAATTCGATAGTTTCAGCGGCATTGGAAGGACTGAACTCAAAAAATATCTCGGTCTTGCACTCCGTAGGTCGACTCAATTCACTGCCGCAGTCGCAATCGTGGTATCACCCAGTTCCATATGTCGAGGATATGGCGATGGCATATTTAGCTAGTGATGTAGTCATAGCAAGAAGTGGAGCGGTTACCTGTAGCGAGTTTGCAGCCCTTGGGCGTTACGCACTTTTTGTACCGCTACCAGTTGGAAACGGCGAACAATTTCACAATGCTCAGCCGCTAGTTGAAAGTGGTCGGGCTCAGGTTATTAATCAAGCCGAATTCAGCTCCGATTTCCTTGTAGCCTCAATTGAGACTCTATTAATGAAGTCTGCTGCAGCACCTATTGCGGGAGACCCAAAGGACCTCGATGCAGCCCAGAAGATTGTTGCCCTTGGCCAGTTTGCGTTAGGTGCATGATGAGTCGCATGGAGTTGCGTTCTTTGACCGGTAAACGAATCCACTTTATTGGAATTGGTGGTGCTGGAATGAGTGGCTTGGCGCGCATTGCGCTCTCGCACTCGATTCGTGTGAGCGGATCTGATGCCAAAGACTCTTCAGTTGTAAAAGCGTTAAAAGCTTTAGGTGCAAGTATTTCTATAAGTCATGCAAGTGAAAATGTAGATGGTGCAGATGTAGTCGTGTTTTCAAGTGCAATCTCAGCTACAAATCCTGAAATAATTCGAGCAGGGGAGCTGGGTCTTGCACTACTAACACGTGCTGCAGCTTTAGCTATTTTGATGTCAGAATCTAAATCAATCGCAGTTGCCGGAACCCACGGAAAAACTACGACGTCTTCTATGCTTGCCGTTGCGCTACAGGCATGTGCCGAGGATCCATCGTTTGCGATTGGCGGAACAATTACTGCATCGGGCTCAAATGCCCATCGCGGTACTGGCAATATATTTGTCGCCGAAGCCGATGAGTCAGATGGATCATTTATTGAGTACCATCCATTTGCCGCAATAGTCACAAATGTTGAACATGACCATGTTGATTATTTCGCTACAGCTGCCGATGTCGATACAGCGTTTAAAGAGTTTGCTTTGACAATTAATCCTGAAGGATTTCTTACCTACTGTGCCGACGATCCCGGAGCATGTGCACTTGTATCTCAAACTGGTGAGCTTTCAGTAATTTCATATGGAGTTTCAGAGAGTGCTGATATGCGTCTGGATCAGATCGAGTTAGGAGCATCCGGATCTAAAGCACGCGCTTTGTGGCATGGGAAGGCAGTTGGTTTTATTGAGCTAATGGTTCCAGGCCACCATAATCTGCTCAATGCTGCGGCAGTCTTGGCAACCGGCATCGCATTAGGTTGTGCACCGGCTGAACTATTAACTGGTTTAGCAACATTCCGTGGAACTGGACGACGTTTTGAATTAGTAGGGACTGTTCATGGAATACGAGTTGTAGATGATTACGGGCACCATCCAACCGAAATCAAGGTAACTCTTGACGCCGCGCGACGCTATGCAGGGGATGGCCGACTTTTAGTAATCTTTCAACCACATAGATACTCACGAACTCGGGCTTTCGCAGAAAACTTTGCGCAAGCTCTAGACGTTGCCGACCGAGTTATCGTTTTGGAGATTTATGCCGCCAGTGAAAAACCTATCCAAGGTGTCACCTCTCAACTCATCACTAATGTGATGACACATGGTGAGTACATTCCAAACTTTGTGGAAGTTACGGATCAGATAATCAACTTTGCTCAACCCGGAGATGTGATTATTACGCTAGGTGCAGGCGACGTGAGCTCCTTAGCCCCAATAATTGTTGATGGCTTAAGTCGGCGATTTAATTAAATGAAAAAGAGACGCTTAGTAATTGCAATCACTGTGCTAGTCGTCATTACGTCTGCATACGTCCTGGGTTGGTCCTCGCTATTTACCGTGAGCGCAATCGAAATAAAGGGAACGAAGAACTATGTACCTATTGAAATTAAGAAAGGTCAGAAATTAGCTCGTGTAGAACCAAGAATAATTGCTGGACGATATGAAAAGTTTGATTGGGTAAAAAGTGCGGTTGTTTCGCGTAATTGGATTAATGGAAAAGTGAGTATTGAAATTACCGAACGAACACCCATTGCAATTTTTAACAACTTCGCGATCGATGCCCAAGGACAGAGCTTTCTTCTAAGTGGCCAGAAAACTTCTCAGCTACCCACTATTCAAGCCCCATCCGTTGATTCAGCGATTATTGCCGCCGCCTTTTTCAGAGAACTTCCAGTCGAGATTTCTACACAGGTCAGGGTGCTCAAAGTTCACAGTGGAGATACTTTTATTTTAGAGCTGGAATCAGAAAAGGGCTCCCTTGAACTTCGATGGGGAAGAAGTGAAGAAAATGCACTTAAAGCTAAGGTTTTTCAAGCTTTATTGCTCCAACCTGAAAATGCGAAACTCAAACGAGTAGATGTTTCTGCCCCACACGCTCCGATTGTGAAATAAATTTATTAGTGCGACACAGTAAATAGTTCGAGTCGGTATTTGATTAAGCAGGGCTGGCACTTTAGTTTCGCCTTATCAATAAAGAATGAATCATAACGCTCAAGTTGAGGTTGATGGTTCCCAAGGAGGAAAAACGTGGCTTCACCGCAGAATTATTTAGCAGTCATCAAAGTTGTAGGCATTGGTGGCGGTGGAGTAAATGCAATCAATCGCATGATCGACGTCGGACTTAAAGGCGTTGAGTTCATTGCAATTAATACCGATGCACAACATCTTTTAATGAGTGACGCCGATGTGAAATTAGATATCGGAAGAAAAACTACTCGTGGTCTTGGTGCAGGAATGGATCCAGAAAAAGGCCGTGAAGCTGCACTTGATCACGCAGATGATATCGAAGAGATTTTGCGCGGCGCGGATATGGTTTTTGTAACTGCAGGTGAAGGTGGCGGAACCGGAACGGGTGCAGCACCAATCGTTGCGAAGATTGCTCGGGATATCGGTGCCTTAACTATTGGTGTAGTTACACGCCCCTTTTCCTTTGAGGCAAAGCTTCGTGCAACACAGGCCGATATTGGAATCGAAGCTTTGCGTGCAGAAGTAGATACATTAATTGTTATTCCAAATGATCGACTACTTGCAATCTCTGATCGTACAATTACTTTGGCCGATGCATTCAAGAGCGCTGATCAAGTTCTGCTATCTGGTGTTCAAGGTATTACTGAAATTATTACTCAGCCTGGTTTAATTAACTTAGACTTTGCCGATGTGAAAGCGGTTATGTCTGGTGCGGGATCAGCTCTTATGGGTATTGGATCAGCGCGCGGTGAAAATCGTGCGTTGCGCGCTGCTGAATTAGCAATCTCATCACCTCTATTAGAAGCCTCAATCGATGGCGCTATGGGTGTTCTGCTATCTGTTTCCGGTGGCTCTGATTTAGGTCTCTTTGAAGTTAATGAGGCGTGCGAATTAGTGCAGTCGGCCGTGCATCCAAATGCAAAATTCATCTTCGGTACAACTATCGATGATGCACTCGGTGATGAAGTGCGAATTACAGTGGTAGCTGCTGGCTTTGAGGGCGGCGAGCCAAAGAGAGTGTCGACTCCTGTTATTGATGCAGCAACTCTGGGTGGAGTGGCCGATCCTATTGCCACAAATGATCCAATCTCAGTTGCTCTCGAACTCAACGATGAGCCAATTGCCCGTCGCCGTGTGACGTTTGAAGAGCTTGTGGCCGAAGATGATGAGATCGACGTCCCTGACTTTATGAAGTAAGGCATTGCCAGAGCTCTTTACCGATCGGCGTCAAGGTTTGAGCCTTGCGCCTTTTGACTCGTTTAATTTAGCGCTCCATGTTGGAGACAGTGAAGAAACTGTTCGCGCCAATCGCATCGCCCTTGCTTCACAGGTAGGGCCGACTCAATTTATGAACCAAGTGCATGGTAATTCATTCACTGTTATCGAGACTATTGAGGATATAGATCCAACGTGTGATGCATTAATTACTACAACAAAAGGTATTGCACTTGCAGTTCTCGTTGCAGACTGCATCCCGTTACTGCTTACTTCTTCAACTGTAGTCGCAGCAGTTCATGTAGGTCGAAGAGGGCTGCACAATGGAATAGCGATAAAAGTTGTAGATGAAATGCGTCGCTTAGGTGCTAATCACATTCATGCCACACTGGGTGCATCAATTTGTGGTCGATGTTATGAAGTTTCGCAAGATATTGCCGATGAAGTTTGTGCGATATATCCTGCTGCATTTTCACTCACACGTGAAATGACTCCAGCTCTAGATCTACCGAAAGCATTGATTGCAGTTTTAGTGAGTATGGGGATTACGTATGAAGCATCATCGATATGCACGCTAGAAGATCCGCTTTATTTTTCTTATAGACGCCACAACATAACGGGTAGAAATGCCGGAGTTGTCTGGCTATGACACGCTTCGATGAGATTGCTGAGAAGTTAGCGCAAGTCAAGGAGCGCATCGCAGTGAGTGCAGCGCATTCGGGCCGGCAAGCTACAGACATCACCCTCGTTGTTGTGACGAAGACTTTTCCGATCAGTGATATTGAGATTTTGAAGGAGCTAGGCGTCAGTGATTTTGGTGAAAATAGAGATAGCGATGGAGCCGAGAAAGCTGCGGCTATTGATGCCAGGTGGCATTTCCAAGGCCAGATTCAAAGTAACAAAATTCGATCCATATGTACCTGGAGTCACGTTGTTCACTCATTAGATGAGGCGCGACACTTCACCATGATGGAGAAATCTGCGCTCCATCCCTTACAGATATTTCTTCAAGTCAGCTTAGATGGGGCTAAAAATCGTGGTGGTGCCGATAGTGAAAAGCTTTACCAGTTAGCCGGCTTAGTTCAGGCTTCGCCAGTCCATCAACTGAAAGGTCTTATGGCGGTTGCCCCTTTAACAGGCAGTGCCGCAGATTCTTTTAGTCGGTTGGCCGATATTCATCGTGATTTTATTGCAGAGTTTAAGGATGCACCATCATTGTCGGCGGGCATGAGTGGAGACTATGAAGAGGCGATTATTCATGGTGCGACACATGTCCGAATTGGGAGCTCAATCCTGGGTTCTAGGTAGCCAGATAGGTATATTTTAACTATGACTAATGCCCTTAAGCGCGTCGCAAACTATTTAGGTTTGATGGACGATCCTGAGTTTGATGCTCCACTAACTCCATCAGTTCCGGCAGTACATACATCCAATGAAGTGAAGATTAAACCTCGAGCAGCTCGTTCGGTTTCATCTGTTCACACGTCGACAGTTGAGAGTGCGCCACAACTTGATCTCCCAGTTCTAGATCGCATCATCACCCTGCACCCACGTTTTTATAATGAAGCCCGAACAATCGGTGAGCATTTTCGTCAGGGCAATCCTGTGATTATTAATTTGACTGACATGGATGAATCAGAACATAAGCGACTTGTAGATTTTGCCAGTGGACTTGCTTTTGGTCTCCACGGAACTATTGAGCGCGTGACTAAAAAAGTATTCCTCATCTCTCCTGCTAACTTGCAAGTGAGTTCAGAAGATAAGTCAGCTGCTGCTCAAGCAAGCTTCTTCAACCAGAGCTGATTTTTTATGGCAATCGGTTCGCTTTTAGCGGGCGTACTTCAGTTGTTCTTGTTTGCCCTACTTGGACGTTTAATTCTGGATTACATACGTATGTTTGCCCGCAATTGGCGACCTAGCGGAGTCACGTTGTATTTAGTAGAAGCGATTTATGCAATCACTGATCAACCCATGCGCTTTGTAGGACGCTACATCCCACCGCTGCGACTTGGCGCAGTAAGTCTGGATTTAAGTTTCATCGTGCTCTTTTTCGCCGTGCAACTTCTACTCGGCGTAGTTAGAGGGATTTAACTAGCTTTACTGCCAATCCAAGTTCACCTTGATCTAAAGTGATTGACGGATCGCACACCATAGTTAGTGCGAGAGTCTCATCTTGAATATGTGCACGATCGCTGGCAATTGCCTCTGCTATCTCAGGTGTTGCATTCCACGTGACATTAATTCGATCAGAAATCTCGAAGCCATCGCTCTTGCGACGCTCTTGAATAAAACGAATGACCTCTCGGGCGTTGCCGGCCAAAATCAGAGATGGGGAGAGAGCCAGATCTAGGGCAACACTTTCTCCATCGTGAGACGAGACCATCCACCCACTCTTGGGGACCTCAGTGACTACTAAATCCTCGAGTGCAATTTCCCACGTTCCTAAGGTTGCGACACCTTGGGCGCGAAGTTTCTTAACAAGAGAAGTTGGGTCAGTGGCTGCAATTGCCTTAGCTATCTCTTGCACTACACCACCAAATTTTGCTCCCAAACATTTAAAGTTTGCTTTCACTGAAATATCTACTAAGTCGCCATCAGCACTAGCAATATCTTCCAATTCAATCACATTGAGTTCATCTGCAATTTGTTCGCGCATTGCTTCAGGTAATTTCGCCCATCCTGTTGCGGCAATGAGCGCACGCTGTAGTGGCTGACGAATTTTGATTCCGGATTCGGCGCGGGAGGCTCGACCTAATTCAACAATGCGGCGAGTAAGGGCCACTTGTTGCGACAGTTCGAGATCAATTGCGTCAGCACTGACTTTTGGAAAATCTGTTAAGTGAACCGATGCTTCAGAGTTTGAATCTGTTGGTCGCACTAGTTCTTGCCATACTTGTTCAGTAATAAAAGGGACCATCGGTGCAAGAAGTTTGGTCAACGTGACAAGACATTCATGCAGAGTGGCCATGGCAGCCACATCGCCATCCCAAAATCGACGACGAGAACGGCGAACATACCAATTTGATAAGTCATCAATAAATCCCGCCAGTGCTTTACCAGCAATTTGAGAATCAAAGCCCTCATAGGCTGCATCTACGGTCTCGATCAAGACATTGAGTTCGGAGATAATCCAACGATCCATTAAAGCTCGATCTTTTAGGGCAGGAGTTTGAGCAAGATCAAAGTTTGATGCATTGGCATATAGGGCGTGAAATGAAACGGTATTCCAGTACGTCAATAGAGTTTTTCTGATGACTTCATTAATTGCTTCATGTCCTACTCGACGCGCAGCCCATGGTGAGCCGGCAGCCAACATGTACCAACGAACGGCATCGGCGCCATGTTGATCCATGAGCGCCATTGGCTCTAAAACGTTTCCAACGTGCTTGCTCATCTTGCGTCCATCTTTATCAAGAATGTGACCCAGGCATAGAACGGTTTTATACGAAGATTTATCAAATACTAAAGTGCCGATAGTCATGAGCGTGTAAAACCATCCACGGGTCTGATCGATTGCCTCACAGATAAAATCAGCAGGGTAGGAGGCGTTGAACTTCTCAACTGAGCCCTCTTTGTGCGGATAACCCCATTGCGCAAATGGCATTGCCCCCGAGTCATACCAGCAGTCAATAACTTCTGGAACTCGCGTCATTGTCAGTGAACACTCGGCACAGGCAAAAGTAATGTCATCAACAAATGGTCGATGTGGATCTAAATTAGAAAGCTCCTTGCCAGCTAATGCACCTAGCTCTTTGAGTGAATCAACGCAGATTTCATGTTTATTCTCGCAGCGCCAAATTGGTAGTGGAGTACCCCAATATCGATTCCGGGAAAGTGCCCAGTCGATATTGTTGTTGAGCCAGTCACCATAGCGACCCTCTTTAATTGATTGTGGATGCCAGTCGGTGGCAGCGTTCTCACGCAACAGGGCATCCTTTATCGATGTTGTACGGACATACCATGATGGTTGCGCGTAATACATCAATGCGGTGTGACAGCGCCAGCAATGCGGATACGTGTGCTCATATGGTTGATGCTTATAGAGAGACCCATTTGCCTTAAGCTCTTTTACTAAAACTTTGTCAGCATCTTTAAAAAACATTCCGCCAACAACTGGAGTTGCACTAAGAAATGTTCCATCAGGAGCAATGGGATTCACAACGGGTAGACCGTATCCACGACATACTGCAAGGTCGTCTGCGCCGAAAGCAGGAGATTGGTGAACTAATCCAGTTCCATCTTCGGTAGTTACATACGTTGCCAACACAACGTAATGTGCATCAGGAATGTCAACGTAATCAAATGGTCTTTTATAGGTAACGCGCTCTAAATCTTTACCCAGCACTGTTTGAAGAATTTCCTTCTCGCCCTTAATGCTTTCGATTAAGGCTTTAGCGACGATGAGGACTTCACTCTTCTCATCAACTATTACTCGTAGAACAACATATTCGACATCTGGATGTACTGCGATGGCCGTATTTGATACCAGAGTCCATGGAGTAGTCGTCCAGACAAGTAGGGATGCCTCTAATTGTGCTAGCTCACCACTTGTTACTGGAAAGCGCACATAGACCGATGGATCTACAACGGTTTCGTAGCCTTGAGCTAATTCATGATCTGATAAACCTGTTCCACATCGAGGGCAATATGGCGCTACACGGTGATCTTGAACAAGAAGACCTTTTTTCCAAATCTCTTTTAGAGACCACCACACACTTTCTACATAGTCAGGTGACATCGTCCAATACGCCTCATCAAAATCAACCCAAAAACCCATGCGATCGGTCATGTCGGTAAAGGCACTCACATGTCGCTGAACTGACTCCCGACACTTATCGTTGAATGCTGCAACACCAAATTTTTCAATGTCGCCTTTTCCGGCAAAGCCCAACTCTTTCTCTACGGCGATTTCAACCGGTAAGCCATGACAATCCCAACCAGCTTTACGAGTTACATGCAGACCCTTCATTGTTTGAAAACGCGGAAAGACATCTTTAAAAACACGCGCTTCAATATGGTGTGTTCCGGGCATTCCATTTGCTGTGGGAGGGCCTTCATAAAATGTCCACGGAGTAGCACCAGCGCGTGCATTAACGCTTTTATGGAAGATTTGATTGTCTCGCCAAAAATCTAAAATCGAATGCTCCAGAGCAGGCAGATCGACTGCGGGGGAGATGGCTTTAAACGACATTAAAAAACCTCCAGGTTAATAAAACTCTGGAGGGACGAGCTCTGCTAGTGGGCAGAGCTCGCGGTACCACCCGCCTTGCGCACACTGTGCGCCACTTAAAGTTCTGACTGCTGGTTCTAGATGAGCGTGAAGCTCATTTCTTCCAACGAGCTCGTGAGGTGATAGCCCCGTCAATGCTCTGTTTATGTCAGTACACTCAGTCTAGGCCATAAGGAGATAAAGATTGGTCGTGGCGCAGTTGGTATCTAATGCCCAATCGGCATAAGGTTCGCGTCATGCCCAAGAAGCCAATAAAGAAGGTCGCTGCCAAGAAGGCTCCGGCTAAGAAGGCTCCTGCGAAAAAAGCTGTAGCCAAGAAGGCTCCTGCCAAGAAAGCACCTATCAAGAAAGTAGCGGCCAAAAAAGCTGTAGCTAAGAAGGCGCCTGCCAAGAAAGCGCCTATCAAGAAAGTAGCGGCTAAAAAAACCGCCATCAAAAGTATCCCCGTTAAAAAAGCGTCAGGTAAAGCCTTTCCATCAAAGACAACACTGACTGTCGATGAAAAATCTCAGACGGTTTCAGTCTCGACAATTTCGGCACCTGTAGTAGCTCCGGTTGTCGAAGAGCGCCGCTTGGTTATGCCACCCCCACCGCGTCCAGCTAAAAGTACAAAAAAGATTGCGCCACTGAAACCAATCAAGGGAGCACCGACTCCTGTAGTAGTCAGTGAGTCAGAGCCATCATGGACTAACGCTGAACTGAAAGTAATTCGCACCGACATCTCAAAAGAGCTTGAGCGTCTACGTCGTGAACTAGCACTTGTTGAAATTGAAATGGACTCACTCATTCAAGAGTCAGGTGAGGGCGCTGGCGATGATCAAGCCGATGCAGGGACTAAGACTTTTGAACGCGAACATGAAATGTCGTTAGTGATAAATGCACGCGACATGGTGTTACAAACTGAGCGCGCTTTAGAACGAATTGATTCAAAACGGTATGGAAACTGCGAAGAGTGTGGCAATCCAATTGGAAAAGCCCGACTCCAAGTATTCCCTCGTGCAACTCTCTGCATGCTGTGCAAGCAGAAGGAAGAACGGCGCTAACTGTGCGCAGCTGGCGAACACTCTTAAGTGTTGCCTGGTCTATCTGGATCCTCGATTTAGCAACTAAGGCGTGGGCAGTTAGTCAGCTTTCACACCGAGATTCGGTACAAGTTATAGGTAAGTTTTTTCAACTAACATTTGTGCGCAACTCGGGTGCGGCTTTTTCATTTGCAACTGGCGCCACATTGCTCTTTTCCCTCTTCTCAATCTGCGTCTTAATAGCGATTATCTATTTCGCACCTCGCCTGACGTCTAAGGGCTGGGCAGTCGTATTAGGCCTAGTAATGGGCGGGATTTTAGGTAATCTCTCTGATCGCATCTTCCGTGAGCCTGCATTCTTAAGAGGACGTGTGATCGATTGGATGCAACTGCCACATTGGCCTATATTCAATATTGCTGATTCTGCAATCGTTGTTGCTTCTGCAATTTCGATAGTCCTATCCGCTCGGAATATTCCTCCAATTGCGAAAAAGGATTCACAGATATGAGTAATCGAGAACTCCGCTCTTTGTCGGTTCCTGAAGGCGTGGCAGGTGAACGCATCGATAGCGCACTTACCCGTGTTTTAGGTTTATCTCGAACTGCAGTAGTCAAACTCCTAGAAGATGGTGACATCACAACTTACGGTAAGGCGATGCTTAAATCAGAACGAGTTGCTTCTGGACAAATCATTGATGTCTTGATGCCTGCACCTCTCAATACAATTCCTATTCCACTTACTCCAATTGATGGTCTTGAGATTGTCTTTGAAGATGAAGACATCGTTGTAATTAATAAGCCGGTTGGTTGTGCTGCCCACCCCAGCCCAGGTTGGACCGGACCTACAGTTGTAGGTGCTTTGAGTGCAGCGGGATTTATTATTTCAACAAGTGGTGCGGCTGAGCGTCAAGGAATTGTTCATAGATTAGATGTTGGAACAAGTGGATTAATGATTGTAGCCAAAAGCGATCGTGCATTCACAGTTTTAAAGGACGCATTTCGCACACGAAGTGTTGAAAAAATTTATCACGCGCTGATTCAAGGACATATGGATCCAACTACTGGAACTATCGATGCCCCTATTGATAGACATCCAAAAGAGGATCACCGGTTTGCCGTTGTCGGGACTGGAAAAGAGTCAATTACTCATTATGAAGTTATTGAGTTTTACCGTGCGGTCTCTCTCGTAAAAGTAGAGTTAGAGACCGGACGAACACATCAAATTCGCGTTCACTTTTCAGCGCTCAATCACCCATTGGTGGGGGATACGACCTATGGGGCCGATCCAGTCCTGGCAAAAAGCCTTGCAATGGCACGTCCGTGGTTGCACGCCAAGGAACTGCGCTTTACGCATCCAATCTCTGGCCAGCCACTTAGCTTTGTCGCCCCCTATCCAGCTGATCTCACAGGCTCACTGGCGTTGCTTTCCGACGCCGTTCTGCCCTAAGTAATAACCTTGCGCAACAATGTCAAAAGATAACTTCGTTCACCTTCACGTTCACACCGAGTATTCGATGCTCGATGGTGCAGCCCGGGTCTCAGATTTAATGAGCGAAGTTTCGCGTCAAGGCATGCCAGCTATCGCCATGACAGATCATGGAAATGTATTTGGTGCTTATGATTTTTATAAGACTGCTCAAAAAGCAGGAGTTAAACCTATTATTGGAATTGAAGCCTACGTTGCACCCGAATCTCGTTTTGATAAGAAGCGTGTGAAGTGGGCAGATGGCGGCGAAGATGATGTATCTGGTGGTGGTGCTTATACGCACATGACTATTCTGGCTGAGAACAATGTGGGTTTAGGAAATCTTTTTAGACTATCTTCTTTGGCATCCCTTGAGGGTTATTACTATAAGCCTCGTATGGATCGTGAACTCCTTGCGCAGCATTCAACTGGCTTAATCGCCACAACTGGATGTCCTGGTGGAGAAATCCAAACACGTCTTCGCATGGGCGCATACAAGGAGGCCATCAAAGCGGCCAGTGATTACCGAGATATTTTTGGAGCAGATAATTACTTTCTTGAAATTATGGATCATGGTATTGAGATTGAGTCACGTGTCAAAAGTGATTTACTAAAACTCGCCAAAGAGCTTGGCTTACCTTTGCTTGCTACAAATGATTTGCACTACACATTACAAAGTGACGCTGGGGCACATGAAGCGCTCCTTTGTGTTCAATCTGGTTCAACTTTGGCCGACCCAAAACGATTTAAATTCGATAATGACAGTTTTTATGTTAAGACTCCGCAGCAGATGCGTGAGCTCTTCAAAGAAATCCCTGAAAGTTGTGACAACACATTATTAATTGCAGAACGCTGTACCGTTACGTTGCGCGAAGGCGAGAACTTGCTTCCCCAGTTCACCGTTCCTGCAGGTGAGACAGAGGACTCCTGGCTTCAAAAAGAGGCCGAACGTGGTCTTGGCCTGCGACTAGGTGCTCGAGTTACCCAAGCCCACGTAGATCGCTTGGCATATGAGCTCGGGGTTATGCAGACGATGGGCTTTCCCGGTTACTTTTTAGTTGTCGCCGACTTAGTTGCACATGCCAAAGAGGTTGGAATCCGCGTAGGTCCGGGACGCGGATCTGCAGCGGGATCACTCGTCGCATACTCACTGGGAATCACGGGCCTGGATCCACTTGAACACGGGCTCTTGTTTGAACGATTTTTAAATCCTGAACGTATTTCTATGCCAGATATTGATTTGGACTTCGATGAGCGTCGGCGAAGTGAAATGATTCGCTATGCCACCACTAAATATGGTGAAGACCGTGTCGCACAGATAATCACGTACGGAACTATTAAATCAAAGCAGGCCATTAAAGATTCAACACGCGTGCTTGGTTACCCATATGTAATCGGTGAGAAATTAACTAAAGCTTTACCACCTTCAGTAATGGGCAAGGACATTTCTTTAGGTGGAATATTTGATTCTAAAGACGATCGATATGGAGAAGCAGGGGAGTTTAGATCCCTCTATGAATCTGATCCGGATTCAAAACGTGTCGTTGATACCGCTCGTGGATTAGAGGGTTTGAAACGCCAATGGGGAGTCCACGCCGCTGGCGTAATTTTGTCGCGAGAGCCTTTACTTGATGTGATTCCAATTCATCGACGTGAAGCCGATGGAGCAATTATTACTCAGTTTGATATGGGTGCGTGCGAGGCAATTGGTCTGCTCAAGATGGATTTCTTAGGACTAAGAAACCTTTCAGTTTTAGATGATGCTTTACTGAACATTAAAGCTAACCAAGGCATCGATGTAGTTCTTGAAGATTTAACTTTGGATGATAAAAAAACGTATGAGCTTTTATCTCGTGGCGACACGCTTGGTGTATTCCAACTCGACGGTGGCCCTATGCGCGCACTGCTTCGTTCTATGTCGCCTGATTCCTTTCAAGATATCTCAGCTGTCATTGCGTTGTACCGTCCTGGACCTATGGGTGAAAATGCTCATAACAACTACGCCGATCGTAAAAATAATCGTAAGCCAGTAGAGCCGATTCACCCTGAGCTATCTGAGCCGCTGAACGAAATTCTTGGCGATACATATGGTCTCATCGTCTACCAAGAGCAAGTAATGGCTATCGCCCAAAAGGTTGCAGGTTTCTCACTTGGGCGTGCAGATTTGCTCCGTAAAGCTATGGGTAAGAAGAACAAAGAGATTCTCGATAAAGAGTATGTGCCCTTTGAAGCTGGCATGAAGACAAATGGATTTTCGACCGCTGCAATTAAGAGGCTGTGGGATGTTCTGATTCCCTTTTCCGACTACGCCTTCAACCGTGCGCACTCGGCGGGTTATGGAGTTGTTTCATATTGGACGGGTTACTTAAAGGCCAATTATCCAACTGAGTACATGGCAGCACTTCTTACAAGTGTGCGCGATGACAAAGATAAATCAGCGTTGTACTTAAGTGAGTGCAGACGTATGGGTATCAAGGTATTAGAGCCAGATGTCAATGAATCTGATGCTGAATACACGCCACGGGGTAATGACATTCGTTTCGGACTAGCTGCAATTCGTAACGTGGGTGAAGGGGTAGTGGCATCCATTAAAGCTGCGCGTGCCAGCAAAGGACGCTTTACTTCATTTGGAGATTTCTTAGCCAAAGTTGATGCTCAAGTCTGCAATAAGAAGACTATTGAGTCATTAATTAAGGCAGGTGCATTTGGATCGATGGGCGCAACACGTAAAGGCTTAATGGCAATTTACTTAGAAGCTATAGATTCTGTTATTGAAACAAAACGCGCTGAAGCGATTGGCCAATTTGATCTTTTCGGCGGCGAATCAATTAGTCATGTTGCAGCCATAGATTTAGAGATACCAAAAGGCGAATGGGATAAGGCCATGTTGCTGAGTTACGAACGGGAAATGCTGGGTCTGTATGTTTCAGATCATCCACTACTAGGTGTGGAGCATGTCCTTCGTGCTAATACCGATATGACAATAAGCGAACTACTGGATGACGGAGCACAAACTGAAACAATCGTCACAATTGGCGGGTTAATCACAAGTGTCACGCGAAAAGTTTCACGTCAAGGTGCTTCCTGGGCAGTTGTAACGGTAGAAGATTTAGAAGGCTCTCTTGAAGTCCTCTTCTTTGCAAATACATATAACCAATATTCCATGTCACTCACCGAGGATCGAATTGTCACGGTCAGAGGCCGCGTAGATCGTCGTGAAGATGCATTACGTTTTACTGCACTAGAAATGTCGATGCCAGATATTTCTGCTGGACCAACTGGCCCGCTTGTGATCACCTTGCCGATTGCTCAATGCACTCCACCTATAGTCGATCGGATTAAGGAGATTTTGCGCTCTCATCCAGGTAAGCGTGAGGTCCATCTACAAATCAAAGATAATGGCAGCGATACTTTTATGAAGATTGATGCCCTTATTACCTCATCTCCAAGTTTGAGCGCTGATCTAAAATCGATTTTAGGGCCCAACTGCTTGGTTTAGACCTTAACTGGCCAGCATGCCCACTCTAGCTACAGTTACAATTAGGGAATGATTCGCACCGTTGACCTTCGCGGTCGCGCTCTATCCAAGAGTGAATACACCAATGAACTTCCGCGCGCTAATTTAAATGTTGCAGAGGCAATGCTTCTAATCGAACCGATTTTGGCACGGGTTAAAGATGGTAACGAGCAGGATCTTCTGGCTTTAGCTCAAGAGTTCGATGGCGTACGCCCCGATTCAATTCGAGTTGGACAAGCCGCATTAGATCGAGCGCTGGTTGAGTTAGACCCTGCGGTTCGCCGAGCTCTAGAGATTTCAATTGAAAGAGTTCGAAAAGTACATACCGATCAAATCCGTCATGATAAAACTACAACGGTTGTAGATGGCGGGACTGTTACTGAAAAATGGATACCTGTTGATCGTGTTGGTTTATATGTACCAGGCGGCCGCGCCGTATATCCAAGTAGCGTCATGATGAATGTAATTCCTGCACAGATTGCACGGGTGCAGTCAATTGCAGTTGCATCTCCTCCGCAAAAAGATTTTGGCGGACTTCCACACCCTACGATTTTGGCAACGTGCGCTTTGCTTGGAATTACAGAGGTGTATGCAATCGGTGGTGCACAAGCCGTCGCGCTCTTTGCCTACGGCATGAGTGGTCTCTGCGAAAAATGTGACTTAGTGACCGGTCCTGGAAATATCTATGTTGCTGCTGCCAAACGAGCTTTGCGCGGAGTGATTGGAATTGATTCTGAAGCCGGACCTACGGAGATTGCGATTTTGGCTGACAGCAGTGCGCATGCCGCCGATGTTGCGGCCGATTTAATCAGCCAAGCCGAGCACGATGTCATTGCAGCTGCAATTTTAGTGACCACAAGTGTTGAGTTGGCAGATGCCGTAGCCGCAGAGTTAAAGGTACGTGTATCTGCTACAAAACACGCAGATCGTATTCGTGAAGCTCTGAGTGGAGTGCAATCTGCGATAGTGCTCGTTGATTCAATCGAACAGGGCTTAGATGTTGTTAATGCCTATGGCGCAGAGCATTTAGAGATTCAGACTGAAAATTCACGTGCAGATTCACTAAAAGTACGAAATGCTGGCGCAGTATTTGTGGGGCGTTTCTCACCAGTTTCATTAGGTGACTATTCGGCGGGCTCAAACCACGTTTTACCGACCGGGGGATGCGCATGTCATTCAAGTGGTCTATCAGTTCAAAGTTTCTTGCGAGGTTTACATTTTATCGAATACAACCAGAGTGCATTTACTGAACTAGTACCAACAGTTGTAACTCTTGCAAACTCTGAAGACTTGCCTGCCCATGGTGAAGCCATGCTTGTGCGATTGGAGCAGAAGCCGTGAGTTGGCCAACGTGGTTACCACTACGTGCCGATTTACAGGCTTTGAGTGCATATGGAGCACCGCAAGTGCCAGCGCAAGCGGTCCTTAACACCAATGAGAACCCATACCCACCTTCATTGGCTTTGCAGAATGCAATTACAGATGCAATCCAGAAAGTCACATCGAATTTGAATCGCTACCCAGATCGCGACGCGGATGTCTTGCGTACGAGATTAGCTCGTTATATTAATGAGGGCTCTGGGACGGACTTGCAAATAAAAAATATTTGGGCAGCCAATGGAAGTAACGAGATTATCCAATCAATCTTTTTAGCTTTTGGTGCCGGTGTTACCCTTGGTTTTACTCCGTCATATTCAATGCACCCACTCATTGCAAAAGTTACGGGAACAACCTGGGTAGATGGCGCAAGAAACTCTGATTTAACCTTTAATCTAGAAGTTGCTACTTCGGAAGTGCGAGCACATAAACCAGCCTTAACTTTTATCACGACGCCTAATAATCCAACAGGGGATGCAATTTCACTTGGTGACATAAGCCAATTAGCTGACGTAGTTGCTGAATGCGGCGGGCTATTAATTGTCGATGAAGCCTATGCTGAATTTTCTCAAGAAATCTCGGCAGCAACCTTGCTCGCTGACAGACCTCATGTCATTGTAATTCGCACTATGAGCAAGGCTTTTGCTTTTGCAGGTGCCCGCTTAGGTTATTTAGTTGCCAATGAGTATGTAGTGGATGCGATGCTGCTAGTGCGCCTTCCATATCATTTGAGTTCACTGACACAGGCAGCTGCAGAAGTTGCCCTCGACTATCGTCGCGAACTGCTTGCAGGTGTTTCATCTCTCGTCACTGCTCGCGAACAGTTAGCGGACTCGCTTCACGAACTGGGTTTACGCACTATTCCCAGCAGTGCCAACTTCCTGCTCTTTACTGGATTTAACGGCAGTGCGCCACAACTGTGGGCTCAACTTCTAGAAAAGGGTGTTCTGATTAGAGATGTGGGATTATCGGGGTATCTGCGAGTAACAATCGGCAATGAGGCCGACAACCAACGCTTTATTGATGCATTAAAAGATCTGTTATAGAAAGTGAGCGCCATGAGAACCGCACGCATTGAAAGAAAAACTAAAGAGTCACACGTTCTAGTTGAGCTTAATCTCGATGGTCAAGGTGTGATTGATGTCAGCACGGGTGTTCCATTTTTCGATCATATGATGTCTCAACTTGGTAAGCACTCCGGTTTCGACCTTACCGTCAAAACAACCGGTGATATCGATGTCGATTCTCATCACAGCGTTGAGGACACTTCACTTGCCTTTGGCCAAGCACTACGCGAAGCGCTAGGGGATAAGGCAGGAATTCGTCGCTTTGGTGATTCGATGGTTCCGCTAGATGAAGTTCTGGTTCAAGCTGCCGTTGACTTATCTGGACGTCCGTATCTCGTCCATCGTCAACCAGAGATTGTAGAACTCATTGGAACTTTTGATACAACACTCGGTAAGCACATCTGGGAATCTATTGTTGCCGAAGCACATATCGCCCTACATATCAGAGTGCTTGAAGGCCGAAATGCGCATCACGTTTTTGAAGCACAGTTCAAAGCAGTTGCGCGCGCACTGCGTGATGCAGTCTCATTGGATGGACGAGTCGCAGGGATACCTTCAACCAAGGGCTCTCTTTGATCGCAATACTTGACTACGGATCTGGAAATTTACGTTCGGCCGAACG
>WLHW01000029.1 GCA_009702525.1 Actinomycetota bacterium | reverse complement strand
GATCGGCCCACGCGGTTCCAGCTTCTAATGCACGCTGTTCTTTAACGGGTTCGCCAAAGTGCCAGATTGCACCTTTATCTACGCCGTCTTCGACAAGTACCGCGCTCATTGGCAGTTCAGGCACGTTCCATACACCGCAAAGTGTGTAACGTCGGTTTTAAAGCCATAGTCATCGGCCAAAGTATTTACAAAGTTAGCGGCAACTTCAATAGGGGCATCGCCAACGCTTGCACACTTTCCACACACTAAATGCAGATGTGTTAACTCTTCAGCGGCATGGTAGGTCGCACCACCGTGTCCTAAGTGCGTATGTTGAACAAGGCCCACATTTTCAAGTGTCTCTAAGTTGCGATAGACCGTTGAAAGATTGATACCTGGATGAGTCGTGCGCACTTTCTCGGCAACTTCTTCAGGGGTTGAATGTCCAAGCTCGCGAACTGCAGCTAACACAAGTTCGCGCTGAGGCGTAAGGCGTAAGCCCTTTTCGCGGAGTTCGTGCTTGTCGGCCATGTTCATACCTTAGGCCATAGCCCGTAGCGCGATTGGAAGCATTGTTTTCGCAGGGGTAGTCTTTGCCAATGGCCAAGGTCTTGCTACTTACGAATACGTCTGGCGCCAGCGCGGAAGTTCTGCCCGCGCTCGGTTTGCTTGCGCATCAGGTTCGTATCTTGCCCGCTGAAGCTAGCGTTCTTGTAGATGTTCCAGATGTCGATGTCATTCTCGTCGATGCACGCCGGGATCTACCTTCTGCGAAATCATTAACACGACTCTTAACAACTACAGGTCTTGGCTGCCCCATCATCGTCATTGCAACTGAAGGTGGTTTATCTGCAGTCAGTGCTGAGTGGGGAATCGATGATGTCATCCTTGATACTGCAGGACCTGCCGAAGTAGATGCGCGAATTCGTATCGCAGTTGGCAAACATTTGGCAGCAATAGCAAGTAGTGATCCACATTCAGGTGAGATTCGCAGCGGCGATGTTGCAATCGATGAATCAACGTACACCGCGCGACTTAAGGGAAATGTTTTAGATTTAACTTTTAAAGAGTTTGAATTGTTAAAGTATTTAGCTCAGCACCCAGGACGTGTATTTACTCGCGCTCAGCTGTTGCAAGAAATCTGGGGCTATGACTATTTTGGTGGTACTCGAACGGTAGATGTGCATATTCGTCGCTTACGTTCAAAACTAGGTCCAGAGTTCGAAGCAATCATCGGAACTGTTCGCAACGTTGGATATCGATTCACGATGCCATCAGGTGGCAAAGAGAGCTCTATTAACGAACGCGTTTAATCATGCGTCATATTTTAAAGATCCACCGCACCCTGCAGGGGCGAATTCCCGATACTGATCATGGCTTTTCTATTGAAACCTTTAATCCATCTCTACATAAACAAGCGTGGTTAGAGCTCAATAATAAAGTCTTTATCAATCATCCTGATCAAGGTAATTGGGTTATGCAAGATTTAGAAAATCGAATGGCTGAATCCTGGTTTGATGCAGATGGTTTTTTTATCGCCGTTGAAAATGGCCACTTAGTCGGCACATGTTGGACCAAGATTCACCATGACCTTGTTAATCAAGCCCCTGTTGGTGAGTTATTTGTTGTTGGAGTTGACCCTGATTACATGGGCCATGGCATTGGCCGCGCAGTCTCTATTGCAGCTATGAACTATCTATTCAGTAAAGGGATCCGAGAAGCGATGCTGTATGTAGATGCCGATAATGTAAAAGGTTTAAAACTCTACGAAGCGCTTGGGTTTAATTAAACGCGGGAAATAAAAAAGGAGCCAGGGGAACCGGCTCCTTTTCTTTCTGCATCCCTTTACTATGGTCGAACAGGTGGTACAGGTTTCACAGGGATACTAGCCTTCATACTAGTAACCACTGATTTAAATGTTGTACGTGCAGCAATCCGTGCATCTTTAGTTGTCGCTGCTGCAATCGCTGCATCTCGTGCAGTTTTTGCGTTAGCGAAAGTGCTCTTAGCTGTTTCGAATGCGGCGTGACGCGCAGTGCGTGCAGCCTGGAAAGCAGCTTTAGCGGCTTGGAAGGCGGCTTTTTGTTCTGGAGTTAGTGCAACTTTCTTTACAACCGGTGCAGTTGCATCAGCAGATGCTCCCGATACGCCTGCAAGTACAAAGATTCCAGCCATTGATGCAGCTGCAATGCTTCTCGTTAATGCCTTCACGTCAACCCCCTCTAACTGCCACACCGTTGTGCGGTTACCTGAAAGATAGAAGATATCTCTGTGTCAATCCACAATCAGCTCTGTGGGTTCCCTGTGAGTTCTCAAACTGCCTACGCAATTAAAGTGGGTGATCCAAGAAACGGCTTTCTACCCCTAGATTGAGAAGCAACCATTTAACTCGCTCTTGGGAGTACTGCATATTCTTTAGAGCATCAAAATTAAAATGGGCAACATTATTTCTTAATCGCAACGCTGTATCCATATTCTTATCAATAGTTCTAAAGATATTCATCCGCTTTGGAGAGGATATCTCTGGAAAAATAGCATGCAGACTAGGAAGCCACAGCGATCCATAATTCTTATTACTCAGTAAGAAACGCCAAAATGAGAGCGGCAAGTAATTTTCAGGAGAGTTTCTGCTCATCTGTAGTGCCACAGTTAGTGATTTCTGGCCTCGTTCGTTTAGTGGCAGATGCGAATACCAATGTGGGTGGTCACTCGCGTAGTTCTTACCCAGAGTAAGCGGAATTCGTTGCCGCAGATGTACTTCAAGTAAACCAATAAGTAAATAGGAGAATTCGAATTGCTTATGTATCTCTAAGTAATCGTCCATAGTGGCCATAAAGAGATTGTGAAGTGAACAACTGACACCTAAAGCGAGTTATACACACTTGAATATGTCAGCGCGCCCAGGTACTATTTATTCAAAGCCCAAGAGAGATCCCTAGCGAAAGCTATATCGCTTGGGCCTTCGTCTTTAAGAAACAAGTTCGGCGCACATAACACGAAATGCATGAGTATGCGCATCTACATCGGCCGCCGTTGTATCAGGACACATCAAAGCCATATTGTGAAAAGGCGTAATCAAAAAACCATCGTTGAGCATACGCAGATGTATGTACTGCTCTAGTTCAAAGTCTCCGGCATTATTCGCATCGGCCCCAGTAACCGGAGCGGTCTTGCCAAACATATATTCACCACGTGCACCTAAACGATTACACGTCCACGGTAAATCAAACTCTTGTATCGCAGCATCTACGCCATCAGACCAGCGCGTACCTAAATCAATCATCCGATCAAAGTTCTCTTGTGTTAAAACTTGAGTCAATGTGGCGCGCATAGAAGCAAGCGATAGTGCGTTACCAGCCAAAGTGCCACCGATTCCGCCAGTGTCGATGATCTCTAGTTCAACCATTTTTTTAATTGAATCAGCGATCTCGTGCGTCATTCCAAAAGTTCCAGTAGGAATTCCACCGGCGATAGCTTTACCAATAGTCAGGAAATCCGGCTTTAATCCACGGTCGGCGGTCATTCCACCGGGGCCAACTGAAATCGTATGGGTCTCGTCGATAATTAAAATGGTTCCATAATTTTTAGCTAAAGCCTGAACGGCCTCTAAATAACCAGCGTGGGGTAGAACAATTCCAACATTAGTCATCGCAGGTTCCATCAAAATCGCTGCAACATCACCATGTGCTAAAGCTTTTTCCATACCTGAAATATCGTTGAACTCAACTACGCGGGTAGTGACATCAAGTGCAACTGGCGCGCCGATATTTCCTTCACGGGCTACGGTATTTCCATCTGAATCAAACGTTGCAAAAGTTTCATCAACGCTGCCGTGATAACAACGATCGATGACGACAATCTTCGAACGGCCAGTAATCATTCGTGAATAACGAATCACATGGCGATTAGCATCGGTGGCCGACACTGTGAACTGCCACAGAGGTAAACCAAAGCGACGGGCTAGCTCGCCCGAAACAATCGCTGCATCTGCAGTAGGTAACATGGCAGTAATTCCCTTGCCAACTTGTTCTCGAATCGCAGCGACCGTTGCATCGGGTGAGTGGCCGGTCATTGATCCGGTATCACCTAAACAAAAATCAATATAGGTATTTCCATCAACGTCAGTAAAGCGCGCACCTTTAGCATTCTCAACAAAAACTGGATAAGCACCGGGCCACTTGGCCATCCATGACATAGGTACACCGCCAGGCATATTTTTCTTTCCAGCTTCGAAGAGTGCACCGCTCTTAGGATGTAACGCTAAAAAGCGAGCATCTTCGACTGAACGTAGCTGTGCTAAATGCGTGCGATTAATCATTGTTAATCCATATCCAAACGCTCGAAAACGAATAAGGCCTCTATGTAATCCTCACCAGTGATTCCTAAATTCTGCGCATCAGGTGGTGCGGTCTGAGGTTCAATGCACACGCCTTCACTGTCTTCAGTAAATACGACCCACCAAGGCGCATCGGACTCAATAGATATGCGGGCAACATCCTCCCAAACCACTGCAGGGGTGCCTTTTATGCCGGTAAAAGCATCATCCCAAGGCTGAGGAGTCGGCTTACTACGCTCACCCGTTGGAATCCCTTCGCTGTTGCGAATCAACATCTCCGTGGCTTCAAACTCAACTTCAGCACTTCCGCCGCGATCTAAATCGCGTGCAAACCACGGATGCATTCCCATCCATACTGGTAAGTCGCAACCGTTAGCGTCATATTCCAACGACCACCGTACTGCGTCATCTAAAACTTCAATTCTCTGTTCGACCGTTGCTCCGTTATAGGGCGCCGGTAAGTGCAACAGTGATCGGCCGGGGCCAATTTCTTGCCAAGAACTTATAAGGCCAAAGCCATGCAGTGCATGAGGCGGATCTATTGTTGCAGGAAGCTGAAAACTTTCTCCAGCTGCATTAGTAATCAGACCCTCGTTAATGCGACCAGCCCAAGGCGCCATCGAATACCAACCCGAAGTATGGACTTGTCCGCGAAAAGGCACAGCAAATTCATTATCTCGCCACTTGAGCGAAACGATTCGGCCGCCATTGTCATCATCGATAGCAATCTGAAACTCGGCATCATCTATGAACTGCATTAGGACTCCATTACTAATTCGTGCATTCGTGGAGGTTGAGCACCTGCACGTGAACATGTGATTGCAGCCGCTACTGCTGCCCTATGTAAAACTGCATTGAGTGTATGACCAACTAGACCAGCCACTGAATGCTTAATGACACCTTCTACAATAATTGCACCGACTGTATCTCCTGCGCCAACTGTATCTACTACTTCGGTCGTAATCCCATCAACCTCTTCTACTCCATGGTCGGTATAACCAATCAGACCCTGGGCTCCACGCGTAATAACTACACAGTTAACGCCGCCAGAAATCCACCGTCGTGCAACTTCATCCAAGCTTTCATCTGGGTAAAGCCAAGCGATATCCTCATCGCTAACTTTCACAATCGATGCGATACCCACCCATTTTTCAGCGGCCTGGCAGTACTTTTCGCGGTCGCCCATAACACTTGGACGAATGTTGGGATCAAAGACTATAGGTGCAAACTCTCCAACCTGCACTGCCCAGTCATAGAGAACACTGGCCGATGGCTCAATAACCGTTACTAGTGTTCCGATATGCAGTACCGACGGCTTTAACCGTTCAGGATCTGGTAGCCATGCTTTATCAAAATCAAAGGTCGCTGTGCCATCTATAAGAAACTCATAGCTTGCCCCACCATGTGAATCTAACGTCACCATGGCCGTACACGTTGGTTTCTCACTTGAGTTACACAGTCCTAAACCCACGTTGTCCATTGATAACTCTTTGCGTGCGCTAACACCAAATGCATCGGTTGAAATTCCATCAATAAAATCAACGTCATATCCAAGTCGTGCTAACGCCTTTGCAGTATTGGCTGGACCGCCACCAACGACTGGTCCGGTCGGCAAAATATCAATCAGAACCTCACCACATACCCAGATACTCATGTGAGCTCACCTTTGCGCGCAAGAAACTCGGTTATGATTTCAACACCTAGTAAATGATCTTCCACTTGTGGTAACCCACTAATAATTAAAATACCAACAAAGCCCACTCCGCTTACATTCAATGCTAAGCCTCCACCATGAATGGCGTGCGTCTCTTCCGGCAATCCTGTCTCGACATACCAATCGACGCCTTTTTCTTCGGCTAAAACTCTTTCATACATTGTGGATTTACTCGTAGCCATCACGACTCGGGCTTTGCGCGCAATCCACGAATCATTTGTTGGTGAAGAACCCGGCAAGGATGCGTGAAAAACAATCCACTCTTTTAATCGCACCTCAATGGCGATTGGTAATGCGCGCTGCGTTGCAATTGCCAGTGCAATCTGGCCAACCTCAACTGCTTCGGCTTGGGATAGCGATGGAAGGACAAGGGTTGCAGCCTCTAGAGCTAAGCCCTGGCTAGTAAATCCGCCGGTTGTCTGCACCATGTGGGCAATTGTGCCTCATTGTGGCCGCATCTGAACAAGGTAACCTTGCGCAATGATTACTCTTCCTGAGACTGACCTTGTTGTTCATGAACTGTGCCTTGGTAGCAATATCTTTGGCTCAAATGCCGATGAGGCACAGTCTCACGCAGTTTTGGATGCGTATCGCAGCCACGGTGGAAATTTCATCGACACTGCCGATATGTATAACCAGTGGGTTCCAGGTCACATTGGTGGTGAGTCAGAGAGCGTTATTGGTAGCTGGCTAGAAAAAATTAATAATCGCTCTGAGATGGTTATTGCAACAAAGGTTTCAAAGATGGATCGCCGACCTGGGTTATCAGCTGCAAATATTATTGCCGCATGTGAGGACTCGCTTAACCGTCTGCGCACCGATTACATCGACCTGTACTACAGCCACGATGATGATCTTAAAACTCCTATGGTAGAAACCCTTGGCGCATATGCTCAATTGATTGCGCAAGGAAAAGTGCGCTACATCGCCGCATCTAATTTTTCACCGGAGCGTTTACGCCTTGCTATGAAAACTAGTGAGGAAAATAACCTGCCGTCCTACGTTGCAGTGCAAGATTTATATAACTTAGTTGACCGTACAACGTACGAGAGTGGTATGGCTCAAGCCGTTGCTGACATTGGAATTTCAAATATTCCTTTTTACGGCATCGCGCGAGGTTTCTTAAGTGGTAAATATCGCCCTGGAGTAACCGATGTTGATTCAATGCGAGCTGCCGGCGCACGTGAATATGCAACTGATAAGGGCTATGCCGTTATTGCTGCGATGGATCACATTTCTGCCGCCCATGACAACGCACCGCTCAGTGCAATTGCCCTTGCCTGGTTGCGTGCGCAATCAACTGTCAGTGTTCCAATCGCATCGGCACGCACCGTTGATCAGCTAAAGGAGATCATCCAAATTGTTGAGCTTTCAGCTGAAGAAATAGCAGAACTAAGCGCTCTTTCCGCTTAATCTGGCAGCTAAAATCGTTGCCACGTTAAGCCAACGCTTGACTTGATCATCGGTAAATGGCGTTGGGCTATTTGTCATAACATACAAGCCTGTGAAGGTTGCGCCACTAAATTGATAGAAACCTAACAACTGACGCGCAGCTGGCCCAGAATCAATTTGGGTATTAACAAACACTCGTGAATCTTCTGGTACCACCCCTGTTGGAATCGTAGGTAGGGCGTTAAATAGGTAAGAAACGGTTGCACCAGTTGCATCTTTATAGCCCTTATCGATAACACACTGAGCTAAAGCTTTAGCTAGTTCAGCCCGCGCAGCTTGAGCTGCAACTACCGATGAATACCTGACAACTTCAGTCGATAGAAAAATAAATGGACTATTTGCTTTCGTCACAGTCAGTTGACGACGTTCAATACGATCCTTCTCTGATGGATAAACTGCATTACATAGATCCAGACTTGGATCATCTAATGTTGTTCCGCGAGACATAGGTAAAACTGTCCACTCTTGACTAAAATCAGTTGCATTAAAGCCAAGGCCAGATAGCACTAACTGCTTAGGATCGGTAAGCGATGTATCTAAGGCTGGTGGCGTGCGATCTAGATTGGTCACGTTTGTGAAACTTCCACTGGCCGTTACTGTTCCAAGGAGTACAAAGTTGCTGCCAGTTATGCGAATAACTTTTCGATCCTTATTAAAGTTTAAAGAGGCTACGAGTCGTAGCTTGGCCGCAGTTGAGTTAGCAATAGTGGCCACAGTTGTTGTGCCCGTTGTGACAACGGCAGTTCCTGCACCGGCAACGATGCTAAATTTTCCAGTTTGCAGAAATGATGCCGTGCACTTGCCGGTGCACTTGAGTGCATCTGCGCCATAGGCCGCAGGCGCTGCGCTCCATTTACCGGTTTTACTTGCTTTAGTGGCGAGTGAAAGATTAGTTTTAATACTGATATCACCCGTTAAACCATTTCCCAGGCAGTCAAAAACTTGTGCAGTTGTTGAAATCGGAGTTGTTGGGCTCACTAGAAATGCTGGTGCAGTTTTTGCGGTGCTCTTCTGTGTGATAAAACCATCTTCATTAATTAGATTAGTTGCACATAAACCACTGCCGGTGTCTTTAGCCCCAGTCCACTTAACCGAGTATTGACCATCAACTAGCGCCGCGGTTTCAAAATCTGCTGTAACAACTGGGCGACCACGGTCGATCGTAATCTTAACTGCAGGAGTCCATGCGCTCTTATTGCCAGCGATATCGATTGCACGAATGGAGATTGAATAATCACCTTCAGGTAGATCGCGAATATGTACGGTTGGAGGTGCTTTGAAGGGATTTAAAACTGTTGGCGCCCAGTTCTCGGTCACCGATGCCGGTAGGTCGGTTACAACACCATCGATAGTGGCCTGAAAACTTGCGATGGCTGTTTCGCCATCTTCATAGCCATGCGGAATGATTTCAAAATCAGGATAACGCCATTGATTGAGCGCACCCAAGGTAGGTACCGGAGGTGGCGTTGTATCAGGTGTGCGCTTAATTGTTACGGATGCACCATCGGCAGTTGCCACGGCTGAGAAAGTGATGTTGCCGGAATACGTCTTGCCTGTTGTATTAGACATCGAACCACTGGTTTTACCCAATACATACGTGAACGTATCTAGATTGATCATCCATATATCGATGCCGAGTGATTGATTAAATTCAGGCTGAGTTAAATCCTCAGGATTCGGACTTACTACTGATGCCACCGGTGGTGGATCAAGGCGATAAATCACTAGCCCAGCTTCATAATTAACGTTTGGAATCTTGCGTCGGTATTCGACCCAATATGCAGATTTTCCATCACGCAGATAAATTGCTTTTATACCGTTAGAGAAATCAGATGGCGATAAGTTAACTGTTTCACTGAGCCAGACTTGTTTGATTTGAGACTTATTTATAAGACCCATAGTCCACTGGTGATAAGTATTTAACGTCGAATCTGTATCGATGTTACCCATAGCATCTATGACGCCGCCGTATTCGATGGCTTGGCAATCAACGCCCCACGGACCATCCTTTGCGCCAGACTCACAACGCAAAAAGTTAGAGTGTCCTAAACCAAAAGTATGACCAAGTTCGTGGGCGATAACAAAGCCCGAATCTGAATCATGCAAGACCAACATTCCAGAGGTGCTCTTGGCATCGCCCAATGGTGCGCGACCACTCCACACACAGCCTGATTTAGGTGAAACAATTACTAGGTAGCGATTACTAAAATTACTTATTCCTAAGCGCTTATAAGCCTCGGACTTTACAAACTTCATAAAATCATCCGAACCCGATCCGCTGCATGGCATGCGCTGACCAAGTGCAATCGGTGTAGTTAAAACTTTTCCTGAAACAAAGTTAATAGTACGATCTTTAGTATCACCGACTAATGTTGTGTATGCCTTCCAGCGAATATTTACATCGTTATCAATAATGGCGGCGATTGCCGTTGCATCAGCTGGGGGCTTGGCAGCTCCTGGCCAGGTAACTTCGACGACATCTAACACGCGCGTATCAACAGCGACCGCTGCACTTAACCCAAGCGATGAAAAACTAAGGATTAAGACGATAAAAATATGCAGCCGTTTTTTCATGTCCATACTTTAGAGGCTCCACGCCGAATCTTCATGTCGCTCAATAACCCACACTAAATACCCAGAAAGTTCGGGCTGTGTGAACCATTTCGCCCCGTCCTGACCGGCCACCATCAGCGCCGTTGCTAGCGCATCGGTGATCGCCCCATTGGGGCCAATAACGGTGGCCGATTTAGCGCCGATGGCGATCATGCCTGTATAGGGATCACTGATGTGAGCCCCGCGCTCGTAAGTGCCTGACGTCGCAATTGCACCATCGGTGATGTCAAATGTCTGCAAAACCTCTAAGTGATTATCGGGATTGACTACACCGATTTTCCATGGCTTAACAACACCATCGGCGGTATCGAAGTAGCCACCACGCAGCGATAAATCCCCTGCTGCATTAACTTGTACGTGTTGGGCACCTGCCGCCATCAACATATCTGCGCACTTATCGGCGGCCCAGCCTTTTACTAAGCCCGATGGATCAAAGCCACCCACGACCGCCCACGGATCAAAAGCGCCATCACTTATCCACTTAGCTTGCTCACAGAGTTGCCATACTTCTTGAACCTCAGCATCGCAGTTTTCAATACTAATGTCACCACGACGAAGTTGTGAAACGGTTGAATCGGCTTTGTACGTTGAGAAAATGCGATCAACGTGTTCGCAATAATCTTTTACTTTGCCAATAGCAATGTGTAATTGGGCTTCACTAATTGCATCCGATGCGCAATCTACAAAAACCACCGTGCCCCACACATGGATTTCAGACTGCACTCGATTCATGGTAATACTTTACAAACCAGCTTTAGCTAGCGCTCCTTGTAGCGAGATATACCAACCATAAGAAGTATATGAAGCTCCCGATGCACCTTGAATCTTGTCGCTTTGAGCTGCCAACGTTTGCTTCTTTAAAATCGGTACCGCCATATTTGTATAGCGATCATTGCGACCACTTGGTGCCTGCACCGCAATGGCATCGGTGATGCGGCCATCTTTAACTGTTATCTGCACTTGCACATTGCCATAATTAACAAAAGTTGACGGGCCAGTAAAAACTCCAGTTACACCTTTAGATGTTTGGGTTGGTGTTGCAGTTGCAGTCTTAGTTGCTGCTTTTGTTGGTGTTGGTGTTGGATCTATTGTTTGAGTCGCATCTGGCGTCGGAGTAGTTTTTTTACGCGATGCTGGAGTTGGATCTGCCGTTTGCGTTTGAGTCGCAGTGGAGTTATTTGATGTAGCAGTGGCCGATGCGCTAGCGGTAGTTGTTGCCGCAGTCGTGGTCGAGGCCTTAGTTGCAGAAGAGTGCGTGGCAGATGCTTTAGTGGTTGCCTTCTTTGTCGTTGCAGCTTTTGTACTCTTAGTTGCTACAGGTGTAGCTGCCGCTGCAGAACTAACGGCGGCCGGCGTACTTGCTGGTGCACCGATTGCGCCACCGCCAGCTAAATTCAATGAGCTAGTTGATGACAATTGTGGCGGAGTAACCGCGAGCACCGCGCCAAGGCCACCTAAGGTGCCTCCTGCGATTAATAACGCCCGCTTCATATCTGCCTCAATCTCGTATCGCTCTAACGCCAGTAACGCTTATGAGGTGTACTTAACTGCAGCAACCTGAGAACTTCCTGAACTGCGCCCTAGTCTGAACTGCGAGTTTTATTCGCCATGAAAGGCAAAGGCCTCATCATGGAAGCGGTTCTTAGGCACTCCAACGCCCTCAGCAGCCTCGCGTACCGCCGAAACCAACGGCTCTGGCCCACAGATATAGATATCGCTATCGGCAAACTGTGGCACTAAGCGTCGCAGCGCCCGCGAATCCATCGGATGATTTTTGCGTGGGCCGACTAAATAGTGAATCCGAATTGATCCCCCGCTATTAAAGGCCATGTAATCCAGCTCATTTTTCAAGACCAGATCCTCTTCCTTCGAGGCCCTAAAAATTACATCCATCTGCACGCCGCCATTGAACTCATCCATCAGTGCTCGTATCGGTGTGATTCCTACGCCGCCACCAATTAACACAACGTGCGGACGCGTGCTGCGCCCTGCAGTAAAGGCACCATAAGGGCCTTCAACAAAAACGCGCGTACCGGGTTTTAGAAAAGCTAATGATCGCGAGTGATCGCCTAAATCTTTAACAGTAATGCGCAAGAAATGTTCAGTTGGTGCTGCCGATAAAGAGTACGGATGCGACATTAAGAAATGTCCGCGAGTAAAAAAACGCCAGCCAAAGAACTGTCCGCCTTGGGCCGCTAACTTACGTAAGTTACGCCCCTTCATAATCACAGAGACAACTCCAGGACCTTCTACAACGATTTTTTCTACGCGCAAAGAATGTTTCGCCGAACGCACCAGTGGCACACCAAATCGCCAATAAATAATTGCAAAAGCCATCAAGATATATAACAACGTCCAGTATGCACGGTTAAGCGGATGACCAATAAACATCTGTCCATTTAATACTTGGTGCATAAAAGATACGGCCACTGCAAAGTATGTGTAGATATGAATTATCCACCACGTCTCATAGCTCATCTTTGCGCGAGCTTTTTTGTAGGACGTTACACCAGCCAAAATCATCAATATGAATCCAGCCAGCGCCGCCCACATCCAATCGAAGGTAGTTAACAAGCGCCATAACTCGGTATATAAGCGCACATGGTCTTGGCCAGCAAAAGATAAGACGATAAATAAAACGTGAAAACCAATTGCAAACAACGAATACGGCCCCAGCTTGCGATGCCATGTCACTAACCGATCGTGCCCAACACCCTTTTCAATCCATGGGATACGTGCAACTAAAAAGATTCCAACGATTGCAAAGTAGGTACCCACCAAAGCCGACAGCCGTGAAAAGGTTGCAATCGATGCATACAGCGATGTGAAATCACTCTTTCGCACCGTGGTCAGCTGCAACGCCAACGTGAACCCCAGACCTCCACCCATAATCAGCGAAGCCCAATCGGTACCGGCGGCGGAGTGTTTGTAGATTCGTGTAGGGGCAGTCATGTGCCTATTACACCGCTAAAACCTGAGAAGAACCTGAGCCTTTACCGCGTGCCCCCTCTATTTAAGCTCTGGGTTCAGCGGATCCAACCGCTTCATCTGCGCCTTGGCGTTGGCCACCTGGGCCGGCGTCGCATTCGGCAGAGATGCAAGCGCTTGCCATGTATCAAATGAGTCAGGGAACTTATCGGTGGCCTCTAACAAAATAGTCATTGCTTCCTTGTCGAACTTGTTATCACGCAAGACCATTCCTACCAATGTCATGCGGTCTCGCT
>WLHW01000028.1 GCA_009702525.1 Actinomycetota bacterium | reverse complement strand
GTGTTCACAGTTCCTTCTCAGCCAAAGGCGCTACTTTGCGTCTAACGAAAGGATCTCCTCATGTCCCCAGATCAAAAGCCTGAATGGTTTGACATCGCAGACGCCGATAACGCCACATCACCTCGCAAGGTGGCAAAAACGATTCCACTGCTCGCGTTGGCAGCCGTTGTTGCGATTATTGGAGTAGGTAGCGTTTTTGCACAAACGCAACAGGAGCCTCCGGCAAATGCAGTTGAAAATGCCACTGCGCCGGCTACACAAGCAGATCCAGTGGCAACAACCACACAGCCTTCAGCAGATCCAGTTGTCGTGCCTGCTACATCAACTCCAGCAGCAGGATCGGCATCCATGGAGCGCACTAATCCAAATCCATCCTTAACTGTCGAAACAGTTTCTACGCCCGCAAGTAATGAAGAGCCAGTTTCTGCACCTGCACCAAAGGTGACAAACAAAACTGAAGAGCCAGTTTCTGCACCTGCACCAAAGGTGACAAACAAAACTGAAGAGCCAGCTAAAGTCCCAACACCTATAGAGTCCACCAGTGTTAAAGCGCCAACTCCTATTAAAGCTCCAACTATCGGAGTCAAGCCCCCTAAAGGTGGCGAACACGAAGGAAATGAGCATAAAAATAGTGGCGACCATGAAGGTGACGACGAAGGTGACGACGAAGGTGAAGACGACTAATTGGTAGAGGTTACAGTTAGGGCATGCGCCGAAGCTATTTAATTTTATTAATCACAACTTCACTCTGTGCACTCTTAATACCTGCACAGGGTGATGTTGTTTCTAGCGAAACAAAAATGTCACTTGTAAAAACAATTACAGGTGCAATCTCTCCAAAATCTGTTCGGTCTTCAGGCACTGGTCTAGTAAGTGCACACAACATGATGTATAAACACAGCATAACCATTTATAACGCCAATACTTTTGAATTAATTAAGACTGTCTCAGATTCGGTAAAGCTTTCAAACTTTGGTCTATCAAAGTATTCAACAATTTTCAAAGGCGCACCTGTCGAAGGTGCCTATTCTTCCGATGGTAAATATTTGTATGTCACTAACTACGCCATGTATGGCAAGGGGTTCAATAAAGAAGGACATGACACCTGTTCACCAGCTTCACATTTTGATAGCAGTTTTCTATACCGAATTGAGTTAGAGAGTTACACAATCGATGCCGTGTATCCAGTTGGTTCGGTGCCAAAAGTTGTAGAGGTGACTCCAGATAATAAGTACGTTCTAGTCTCCAACTGGTGCTCGTACGATCTCAAAGTTATCTCGGTTGCCAGCCAAAAAACTTTAAAAACTATCAAGATAGGTCGATATCCCAGAGGTATCGCAGTGAGTAGTGATAGCAAAACGGCCTACGTTGCCGAAATGGGTGGCAGCAGAATCCACGTTCTTAACTTAGAAGATTTCTCAGTCTCTTACATACCTATTGGCGTCACACCTCGAGCAATTGTTCTTTCTCCTGATAATTCAAAGATGTATGTGACGCTCAATCTCTCCGGCAAGGTTGCTTCTTGGGATTTAGTCGCAAATAAAAGTTTAGGCACAGTAACGACAGGCAAAGCAGCTCGATCGCTCGCAATATCTAGTGATGGAACTGCACTCTTTGTGGTCAACTTTACGAGCGATACTGTCTCTAAATTACGCACAAGCGATATGAAGATTTTACAAACTATAAAAGTCTGTAACGAGCCAATTGGGGTCACATATGACGCTCCAACATCCCGAACGTGGATCGCTTGTTACGGTGGATCAATCAAAATCTTTGATAATAAATAGTTAAGGTTCCGGAGTAACTTCAGAGATTTCTGCTGGGATATTAGGTGCTGCAATTCTGCCCAGTAATCGATCAATCGCTGCACGTGCCTTATCGCTAGCACGCGTACCGCGTGGAATCTCATCGGCTAACGTTACAAAAATATATTCGCGGTCTGTAGATTCAACATAACCTGCGAGCGTCACTGTTCCATTAAGAGTTCCGGTTTTAGCTCGGACTAAGCCAATAGCACTGGGAGCGGTAGTTAAAAAACGGTAGCGAAGAGTTCCCGATACTCCTCCAACCGGTAATGAGTCATACAAGAGTTGATATTGTGGATTGTTACGAAGTTTAAACAAGAGTTTGCCCAACATGCTTGCAGTAATCCTATTTACCTTTGATAAGCCGCTGGCGTCGGCCACAACTAACTTTGTCGAATCGATCTCTAAGCTAGTGAGAAGTTGCTCAAAGGTCATCTGCACACCAACATCGTTCATGGGAAAACCTGCAGCTTGCGAAGATAGGCGTGCTAAACGCTCGGCTAATAAATTATCGCTCCACTTGAGCGTGAAATCTAGAATTTTAGATAGATCTGGAGATTCATCTCCAACTATAAATTCACTTGAATCAAGCAAGGCTTTATCTGGTGCAACAGATTTCATAGTCGGCTTTAATCCACGTTTCGCCCAAAATGATTTTAAGTTTGCTATATCTTGTGAATAAAGTCCCGCATATTCAACAGTAATATTCTTTAGAGAACCACCATTATTTTTCTTAATCGAACTTAGTGCATTGAAAGCCAGATAAGGGAGCGATGCTCTATTCATTTTCTGGGCAACGCTATCGCTCAGACTTATCCAAGGGTCCAATGTTCCTTGAATGACTAGTGTTTTAGGTTGGCTCCCCAGCCATATTTGAGTTGTAAAAATCTTCTCTGGTGCTAAATAGGTTAATGCCGCAGCAGCTGAAAATATCTTCATCACCGATGCGGGTTTGCGCTGAGAAAAGGAGTTTTTTTCATAGACAACCTCACCTGATCTGCCATCAATTAAAACAACTGCGGGATTAGCCAACGCTGGTAATTTTAGGAACTCATCAAAGACGGTTGGAATTGAAGCCGCTGATAAAACTGCTTGTGCTGGTACGTTCGAAATTGCACAGCTAATTGCAATAAAAAAGAGAAAAAGCATTTTACGCATAGGCCTATCAGTGCCACATCGATGCGATAAGAACATTGCTCATTGTGAGACCAATGAGGGCAAGCCATATGTTCTTCTCTAGCTCTGGTTTCTTTACATTCTTATAACTGATACCGAGAATTACTAGAAGAATAAGTAGTTTGATTCCAATCTTTGTGTGATTCAACGTTTCATCTGGATGCACTGTGTTAAACATCCCTACCATCACTAAACCAGCTACAAGCGCGGTAAGGCTCGCATGCAAGATTCCTGGATTCAGTTTTCGCGGACTCTTGTTCCACTGATGGAGTAGAAGAGAAAGAATGGCAATGACACAGAGAATGTGAACGACATAAGCGATTGTGTTGATAGCAGTCATGTAATCAGTTTAGAGTGGCACCATGTCTTCTCCTACTACCCCGGCCACTATTGGCCCAGGTGAATTTTTTCCGGTCGTGGGCGTTGGCCCTCATGAAAAACCATGGCCTGAAGGCGAACAATACGATCCTGAACTTTTGCTGAATGGTGACCGCAGGAATGTCCTTGATCATTACCGATATTGGACTGTTGAAGCCATTGTCGCTGACTTAGATTCAAAACGGCATAAGTTACATATCGCCATCGAAAACTGGCAACATGATTTAAATATTGGCTCGGTAGTTCGGACCGCAAATGCTTTTAATGTTTCTGGGGTACATATAGTTGGAAAACGCGATTGGAATAAGCGCGGAGCAATGGTGACCGATAGATATTTGACTGTTTTTTACCATCCAACTGTTGAGGATTTTGCAGTGTGGTGTAAAGAAAATAAAATACCTATCATTGGAATTGATAACGTTCCCGGTTCAAAACAGTTGGAAAGTGCCCAGTTACCTGAGAGCTGCGTGCTTCTATTTGGTCAAGAAGGAGCAGGGATGTCAGATGAAGGAATCAACGTGTGCGAAGTTCTTTATGAAATTAACCAATATGGTTCCACGCGCTCTATGAATGCCTCTGCTGCCGGAGCGATTGCCATGTATCACTGGGCGCTACAGCACCTACCTAAATGATGAAAACCTGGTTGACGCGCAATTTAATTCTGCTTACTTTGGTTTCACTGGCCCAAGATGCTGCGAGTGAACTTTTATATCCCTTACTACCAATTCTTTTAACAGGCGTAATAGGTGCAGCACCCTTAGCACTTGGACTAATTGAAGGTTGCGCAGAGGCTGCCGCAGGTTTTACAAAGTTAATCAGCGGTAAATCAAGTGACCGATTAGGGAGAAAGCCATTTGTCATCTCTGGTTATTCATTGGCTGGAGTTGGCAAAGCACTAGTTGTGGTTGCAACTGGATGGCCATTGGTTTTGCTGGGTCGCGTTACAGATCGAATTGGTAAAGGTATGCGCGGGGCTCCCCGTGATGCCTTGATTTCAGACTCAGTTGATAAAGCTAACCTCGGTAAGGCCTTTGGTTTTCACCGCACCGGTGACAATATCGGCGCAGTAATAGGGCCTGGAATAGCACTTATTGGCTTAGCCATGCTGAACGGTGATGTTCGAGCAGTAGCCAAATGGGCCCTGATTCCAGCGATTATTTCTGGCTTATTAACACTTCTCGTGAAAGAAGAATTTGTTAAAAAACCTAAGGTTACAGTTGAAAAAACAAAGCATCCTCAACTTCCAGCAACCTTAAAGCGTGCAATCGCAATCTTAGTTCTCATTCAGTTAACAAATATTCCAGATGTACTACTTCTTCTGCGCTTACACGACATAGGTTTTTCCACTAACGGCGTTGTACTTTCTTACATGCTCTTCAGCGGCGTGACCGTTGTAGCAGCTTTTCCAGGAGGATACATTGCGGATAAATTATCCCCTCGGGTTGTATACGCGGTTGGCCTATTAGCTTTTGCTATCGCTTATGCAACGTTGGGTTTAACTAATAATCATGCCATTGCCCTGATTGCACTCGCACTCTACGGACTTTTTCCTGCACTTACCGATGGAGTTGGTAAAGCCTGGATTGCCGGATTAAGTCAAGATAACCACCGTGGTCGTGCGCAAGGCGTTTATCAAGCTTCAATGAACTTCGCAGTCTTAGGCGCAGGAATTTGGGGTGGAGCAATGTGGTCCAAGGGAGATATTCAGTGGCCACTTATTGTCGCGGCAGGTGGCGCTCTTATTGGCGCATTAACTCTTGCAACAAGCCATCTACGGCCTGTTCGATCATAAGTAACGTCTCTTGATAAGCCTCAATAGATTGATTGTACGGGTCGGGAACTTCTAATTTAAAGTAGTCATGTGAATGCGGATCAATTGCCTGCAGAGTTTTATCAAAACTTCGCAGATAAAAGACTTTACTTCTTGATTCGTCATCAAGAGCTAAGTCATTTACATTCTTAAAGTTGCTTGAATCCATTACCAAGATTAAATCGGTAGTAAAAAAGTCCGTCGATTTAAACTGCCGGGCTTTATGGTGGTGTGTATAACCAGCGGCTTCCCATACTTTTTGGGATGTTGGATGAGCACCTTGCCCTATGTGCCATGCACCTGTGCCTGAACTATTTACTGTGATTTTTGGTGCGGTCCAACTAGCAGTACGGTTTGCAAGGACGGCAGCGGCCATAGGAGAACGACAGATATTTCCCAGACAGACCATCGTAATTCTTATCTCGGGTAGAGTTTTTAAGCGCTGAATCAAGCCTCTGACTCTTCTTCTAACGCTTCTTGGACGGACTTAAGGCGTCGTTCAATCTCATCAGCCTCGTCATTTCGCCCCTGCATTCGAACGATTTTTGCGATCCGGGATTCAACATCGATGATGAACTCAAAATCCTTCGGTTCATCTTCACTGACTACTGAAAGAACATGCTCCAGAGTCGCTAATCCATCATCAAATTTCTCTAATAGGACTTGAGCTTTACCAAACTCAAATAGGGCAAAGGTTTCGCGGCGATGATCGTGCCCAGTCTCAAAAACATCGACGGCCCGGCGTGCAGTTTCAAGTGCAAGCTCACCTTCGTTTAATTCAATAAGACAAGAGGCCATCTTTTGATCACATCGTGCAACATGAATAACTTCTTTGTTGCGCTTAAATAAAATACGTGCTTCTTTGAAAGACTCGATGGCTTTTTCATAATTCTTGAGTTCTCGTTCAGCGCAACCAATTAAGTGAAGATCATTTGCTGCGCCGATTTCGTTGCCATCAACTAAATGTTCTTGAGCGCACTCGCCCATTGTTTGAACAACTTTTTCATACTGCTTTGATGTGTACCACCACTCACCAAGTGTGCATGCAAGCTCTAATGCAATCGGTGATTTATTCTCCCGCAAAATTTCGACTGCTTTACTCATTGCATGTGCAGCTTCATCCATGCGTTTTAATTGATTGAGGTTGTATCCAATAGCCGAATAAGCTTGGGCTAAACCTTCACTCGGTGCATTTGCTCCGAGCGTCGAGTAAATATCACGGGCGGTTTCAGCTAAAGCTAGGGCTTCGTCATACTGCCCGCGTGCATAAATGCGAGCGCTGAGTTCATAGTACGTGCTGGCACGTTCTTCGCCATCGACTTCAGGAATTCGATCCCAGAGCATCTCCTCTGTGATGATTTCTTCCATGTCATCGTCTTCGCTCACGCAGCCCGCCTCTCCTGTGCAAACTCTTTACGTGACTCTATACGCAAATACTTACTAACGGGCGGGAATATCAATCTGAGCCACCCTCCATTTTCGAGATTGCGCAGCCTTCAGCACCGCCGATGTCACTCTCTTAATCTGATTCTGCGTTTGAGTATCAAAGGTGTGACCCCACGGACATCGATTCTCCATGCCACACACCCAGCCATTAGTACCCATATTTAGGACGCTGGCACCACTTGGAGCGGTGTAATAGGTAGACATTGCTACCCAACCCTTTTCAGTAGGACTTATCGTCGCCCGTGCCAAAATTTCAACTCCCGGACCCTTGGTGCCCATGGCTGTATCTGCTTCATATCCGTAAACACCTTTAATGACTGCATTTTCTCCTAACACTGAAAACGGCCATTTATTCTGTGACTCTAAATCTTTCTTGACTCCGAGCGCAAAGTATTGTGAACCAATTAGTAGCGACTCAGGATTACCTAGTTCGCGATAAGGAAGTCGCCCTATAAGTTCTCTATTCTGTAGTTCAGTTTGCGCGTACGCCGTATTGCCTCCAAAAATAATTAGGTTAGTCCCCGACGCAACTGAATGTTCAACTTGTGCGCGCATATGCTGGGTCCAGTATTCGCTATGCCCACCAAAAACTATTGATGTGGAAGAAATTTCTGAAATCTTATCGAGATCCATATCCGTGATGTAGTTTGTATCTATTCCTAACTTTTCAATTAACGTTACAAGCGGCTGCTCCATATACCTAAATTGGCCAGCACCGTCTCCATCATAAGGTCTATTAAATGAAACCTGTTGACTCTTGGTTTCACTTTTTCCATCGGGGCCTTTATATAGAGAATAACCACCCCACTGGTTATACGCCTGCCATGTCATTACCGATGAGATAAAAGTTATGTCACTTGAATTATTGGTTGAGCGAATTATTAGTGGAATAAAAGTTGGTGCACGACCGGTTGATGTGAGTTTTACTAAATACTGACCTGGTAGTGTCTTTGAGGTTGCACTAATGCTGCGCGCTGATTTAATTGTTGCCACTAAGCGAGCGCCTTTACCTTGGTAATAACCGATTCGATACAAAGCGATATCTGCGGAGTTAGCACCTGTGATTGTTAGTCGTGTTGTTGAACCACATCCAATACTTGTTGCATCCAAGTAACCTTCAATGCGCGGCATCTTCTTGCGCCGTGAAAAATCAGCACTCAGACGTAGCGGTATATCTTTAGCCCAATCACTAGTGCCAGTGCGAAGATTCTCGCGGGCCACCCAACCAGGCTTTTGATCCCACCCACAGCTCTGTGCCTGCGCCGATACAGGGGCAATCAGGCCCAGGAGAAGGCTCAGGCTGATCAACCGCTTCATGGGTCTAACTGTAGGTTGCTTTCAAATAGACAGCCCTGTGAGCCTGTTTTACACTTTCTACCTGCAAATCATTTGCATCTAGGGGGCTCATGAACGTCGTTATAGCTAAGCCAGCCCCTGCCCCCCAACGTCTTACTAAGGACGAATGGCGGCGCATGGCGGCCATGTTTGGATTCATCCTCTTCTTGCACGTCGCTGGCGCTTTACTCATGTGGAAGGCCACAACCGGTAATTACATTCTTAGTGATGGATCGTTGTTTGGTTGGGGAACTGCTGCCCTCGCGTACACGCTAGGTATGCGCCACGCATTTGATGCCGACCACATCAGTGCCATCGATAACACAACACGTAAGTTGATGTCGGAAGGCAAACGCCCACTGGCTGTTGGCTTTTTCTTCTCTCTTGGACACTCATCTGTTGTTTTTGTTTTAGCAATGCTGCTCAACTTTGGTATAAAAGCTCTTGGCTCACAGCTTAAAGACGAAAACTCTTCGCTACATCACTACACCGGCTTAATAGGTACTACCGTGAGTGGAACTTTTTTAATGCTGATCGCAATTTTAAATTTAGTTATTTTAATCTCTATCGTCAAAGTTTTCATCCACATGCGTAAAGGTACTTACAACGAAGAAGAGTTAGAAAAACATTTAGACTCTCGCGGATTTCTTATGCGCTTCTTTGGCCCAATCGCTCGACGAATTGATGCCTCATGGAAAATGTATCCGTTGGGTATTTTGTTCGGCTTAGGTTTTGATACGGCAACCGAGATTGGCTTACTTGTTTTAGCGGGATCATCTGTCATTGCAGGTTTACCGTGGTGGGCAATAATCTCTCTTCCACTCTTTTTTGCCGGTGGAATGAGTCTACTTGATACTATCGATGGATCATTTATGAACTTTGCATATGGTTGGGCTTTTTCAAAGCCAGTTCGCAAGGTCTACTACAACATCATTATTACTGGTTTATCTGTATCAGTTGCATTCTTTGTTGGCGGCCTCGAACTGTGCCAAGTATTTGCCCGACAACTTAATCTCACTGGTGGTTTTTGGGACTACGCACTAGCATTTAATCTAAATAATGCAGGCTACTTTATTGTCGGTTCATTTGTGATTGTGTGGAGTATTGCATTATTGCTGTGGAAATACGGCAAAATCGAGGAGCGCTGGCATAACAAAGCTCATGCGGCACAGTTGGCACGGGGCGAAAAGAGCGATCACGCCGCAGCCGGTATAGATCTTGGACCAATTACTGATGGTTTTATCATCGATTAAATATTTTAATGCGGGCCTGCCCGATGGCTGCGCCCAACAGAACTATTGCTGCGCCGACTGGTTCATACCAACTTACTCTCTCGCCTAAAAAGATAATTCCAACTATTACGGCAACTAGTGGTGTTACATACGTAACCGTACTTGCAATCGCGCTTCCTGCAGCTTCCATAATTTTAAAGTTCCAAATATAAGCAAAGCCGCTACCAAATACTCCGAGTGCAATCATGGCGAATACAGGTCCAGGTCGATATTCATCTTTGGCAATTCCATCCATAAGATAAAAGGGAAGAAGTGTAAGTGCCCCCATCGAGACTTGTGCAGCTGCAATTGCTTCGGGCCTTAACTTATGAGGTAGGACATATTTACGTGAGTAAGGAAATGAAACTCCGTAACATGTCACTGCTAGTAAAAGTGCTAACACGGCAATCAATGGATTTGTTCCTAAGCCATTCCATGCGCCTAGAACGGTTAGTACTCCAACAAAACCCAACAATAATCCAAGCACTTGATAGTTCTTAGGTCTTTCTTCACGAAAAGCAATCATGATTGCAAGAAGTGTCATTAGCGGTGTAACTGCGTTGATAATTCCCGCCAAAATCGATGTCACTTTAGTTTCGGCAAAAGCAAACAAAAACCCAGGAACTACATTTAGCATCAGCGCTACTACCCAGAGATGAAGCCAGAGTTTTTTGCTTCGAGGCAACTCAATTCCTTTAAAACGTGCCCAAAAAACTAAAGTCAACGCGCCGAGTGATACTCGCCCAAAAGCCACGCCTATAGGCGTTAAGAACTCAAGACCTAACTTGATGAATATAAAGGAACAGCCCCAGACAACGCCTAATGCGATGTAGAGGCTGATCCAGTTTGAGCTATTTTTATGGGTAAGTGAGGGCGAATGCACCTAGCAATGATGACACAGTCATCCAGACCCACCAAACATTAACGATGTCTACATGCCAGTGGTCTGAGTTATAGATTCCAAGTCGTGCACGGTTCCAGTTTCCAAGCGAAATAAAGATTGTCAGCATAATGTGGACAAAGTTTAGAATCGCAAACATATAGAAACATGAAACATAGGCACCATCCGAGAAAGTAAAAGGTGCAGTTGCAATTGTATTAAATTGATAAACAATTGCTACTACTGATGCAACCAATGCTACTAATGAACCCAATTTAAGTTGAGTTTGGTTTCCTGATCGCACGCCTTTGAGGCCATAGAAATGCGCAAGTAAACCAAAGGCTGCAATTGCAGTTACAGTCCAACCTGCTGTTGCTGAAAGCGGCAAGATTGCTGGATGATCTGACGTCGCAGCAGGTAGCCACATGTCATTGACATTTTGACCACGAAGATAGAAGTAGACAAAAACCATACTTAGTGCAAACGCAATGTCTGCGACGAGAATAAGGATTACGCCAAGTCGATTGCGACTTCCAACTACATCAGGGTGTTCGTGGTGTGCATGTGTCTCGACGCTCATGACTTTGCCTTTCCATAACCGTAAGGATCAGAAGTAACTACAGGAAGAACGTCAAAATTCTCAAGCGGAACTGGATATCCAACTGTCCATTCGAGAGTCTTTGCCTGCCATGGATTTTTAGGTGCTTTCACTCCACTTGTCCATGAAGTGATAACTCCATAGAGCAAGACCAGCATGCCTGCCATAATTAAATAAGCACCGCCTGTTGTAATCATGTTTCCCGTATTAAAAGTTGGTGCATATGCTTCAACACGTCGTGGTTGACCGGCTAAGCCGACCGCAAACATCCCAACAAAGGCGATATTGAAGCCAATTTGCACCATCCAGAAAGCAATCCAACTTAGTTTTTTATCAAACATGCGCCCCGTCATTGCTGGGAACCAGTAGACAAGAGCTGCCAACGCACCAGTTAAACCGGCACCCATCAGTGTGTAATGGAAGTGTGCGGTGACATACATAGAGCCATGTAAGAATGCATCAGCTGGCACGTCTGAAAGGTAAATTCCCGTAACTCCACCAATCATGAAGTTCCATAGCAATGCGAAGATTGACATCAATGGCATTGTCATCCACAGTCGTCCTCGCCATAACGTGCCAATAAGAACTAAAAATATCATTCCAGTTGGGATCGAAATAAGTTCGGTTGTTAACATAAATGGAGTATTAAGTAATGGTGCCCAACCCGAAATGTACATATGGTGAGCCCAAACAAGAACTGACAGGCCAGAGATTCCGGCAATTCCCATTACCGCAACATTAAAGCTAAACAGTGGGCGACGAGTAAATACTGGTGCCATTTCCATAAGAGCTGCCACGGCTGGAATAAGAATTACATAAACCTCTGGGTGACCCATGATCCAAAATAAGTTTTCATATAACCAGCCGCTTCCACCGCCTGCAGTGTTATAGAAAGAAGTATCTAGTGCGCGATCAAATGCTGACAAAATCTGAGATAAGAAGAAGACCGGAAAAGCAGGTAGCGCAAGTGCAACCGATGCAACCACTCCGTAGATAAAGATTGGTGTGCGGTTCCACGTCATTCCCTTTGCGCGCATCTTCACAACAGTTGTGGTGATATTTGCACCAGCAACCATTGTTGAAATTGCAAAAATACAGATAAACATGATGTAGCCGTCCATACCTAATGGACCCTGTCCTGCTAATGGGTTATATGCAGACCAACCTGTAGATATCCCACCTATAAACTGTGCCCAAATAAGTGGTACGGCTGCCGCAACAATGAGCCAGAAACTCAAAGCATTTAAGCGTGGAAATGCCATGTCTCTGGCACCAATCATGATCGGCATGATGAAGTTACCAAATGGTCCGGTGACCATAATGATGGTTCCAACGATCATGATGATTCCATGCGTTCCGACTATTGAGTTATAAGCCTGAGGATGAATCCATCCGCCTTCAGGTGTTCCTAAATTTGTACGGATAAGCATCGCTAATATTCCACCAATACCAAAAATCACCATAGTGATAACTAAGTACTGTATTCCTACAACTTTGTGGTCAGTTGTATATCTGAAATATCGCTTAACGCCCATATCTTTTCCAGCTAAAAACATATTTTCTTCATGGGTGAGATCTTTACCCATGAGCCAGCGGAATGGACCAACCAAAGCACCAATTCCAGTCATGAATCCAATGAACCAAGCAGTCATTGAAAGAAGCGTAATTTTATCTTCTCGCGTAAATAAACGTACTTCTGTATCTTCCGGCAAAATTTGCAGTGCAAGTCTCCATACAACGATTGCGCTGATGGCACCTAGTGCAAGAGCAGTAAAGAAGTTGAGCTTCTCGACTATTGATTTTCCTGGAGCTGAGACTGGTTTGCTCATTACGGTTGTCATTAGGCGCCTTTCTCCATCGTTGCATGAACACTTAACCAAGCATCGTAATCAGCTTGGCTTACAATATGTACTTTGGTTTGCATATATGCGTGGAGCAAACCGCAAAGTTCTGCACACCTCAAATCGAAAACACCTATCTTGTCTGGAGTTACTGCGGTTTCCGTAACATAGCCAGGATTAGCGTCAATCTTTACTCCCATTTGAACAATCCAGAATGAGTGTTTTACGTCCACGCTAGTCACATGAAAGACGACTGGCTTATTTACAGGAAGATATAAATCTTCACTGCGCGCGCCATTTGGATAGTCAATACTCCAGAGCCACTGCTGGCCGGTGACGTTAATTTGTATTGCATTTTTATCCAAAAGTGCTACAGCGTCTTTTTGAATAACGATGAATCCGGTAATTAATGCAAATAAGCAAAGAAAGGCTGAAACCACAATCCACAAACTGGTTGCTCGCGGTGAGTTACTTATTTGGTGATCTGCCTCTGCCGGAGGGTTATCCCCATAATGGCGCTTGGACGTTAAAACCGTCAAACACATTGCTGCAACAAGGCCGGCAACTGGAGCTGCAGCCCATGTAAAGATGCGCATCAAACTAATTACACCACTCATAGTTTCAGAGGCTGGGCGAACCATGTTACGAACATGGAATTCAACTCCCACATAGCCAATTACTGCGGTGCAGATAACCCACAGGATTGCAGTCTTCTTTACATCGGGCTTCTTCCACCACTGTGGTGTTTGAGGAGTCATTTGTTCAGACATCGCGCCTTATCCCTTCACCGTAAAGTGGCCGGACATATAGCCCATGGTTGACATAGCTGCACCGAACTTTGCAATCGTTCCGTCACCGCATGGATACTCGCAGTT
>WLHW01000027.1 GCA_009702525.1 Actinomycetota bacterium | reverse complement strand
ACTTATCTCATCGAAATCCTGCGTGATACCGGATTGGTTTTAAGCGCCGCCTACCTATACTTTTTCCCCTATGGGCGCTTAGGGGTTGAAAAACTCGTCACTGAAATCAAGGAGTAGTAATGTCAAAGCAAGCTAAATCAAAGGCACCATCTGGTGGAGATAATTTTACCCGTTGGTTAGTTATCGGAATGGTTGCACTTGTTGTCATAACAGGGGTTGCCTTTTCAATGATGAGTCAGTCTACAAAAGCTAACGCTTCATTTACTGCCCTAAAAGATTACACAATGGCCGCGCCAGTAAAAGCGATTGTAGACCCAGCTCAAGGTTCAGGTTTAGTTTTAAACCCAGGAAATAAACTTCAGATTGATATCTGGGAAGATCCGCAGTGCCCTATTTGCCGCAGTTTTGAACAAGCAAATGGTGCCTACATCGATGATCTAGTGCGGACAAATAAAGCTACTGTGGTTTTTCACGTTCTTTCGTTTTTAGGTGATGAATCTGTACGAACTGCAAATGCTGAGTTCTGTGCCGCCGAAGAAGGTCAGTATCTAGATTTTCATAAGGCGGTTTATTTAGTACAACCTACTCTTGAAAACTCTGGCTTCTTCTCCAATGCAAATCTGATAAAGATTGGTGACTACATTGGTTTGAAATCTAAGACCTTTATCGACTGTGTCAATAAAGGTTCTAAATTTGCTGCCGTAAAGGCTAGTTATGATTCCATGTCAAAATATAAGGTCACTGGAACTCCTACTGTCTTTATTAACGGAAAACTCTGGGAGCGAAAGTCATCAGACTTCAATCTTGCCGAATTCCGCTTGGCTGTAGAGGCTGGCTAAACTTTGTTACGTTCGATTCCATCGCCAACTATTTCGGTCTTGGAAATCGGACCGCTTACGATTCATATGTATGCACTCTGCATCATTACTGGAATCGCAGTAGCAATCTGGTTAGGCGACAAACGTTTTAAGGTTGCGGCGCCAGAAACACATTCGGTTGTCGCTGAAGTTGCCATCACTGCCGTGCCTTTTGGAATCATCGGTGGACGTATTTATCATGTGCTCACTTCACCAGATGCCTACTTTGGCAGCGGTGGCCATCCACTAGATGCATTAAAGATTTGGGAGGGCGGACTTGGAATTTGGGGGGCTATAGCTCTTGGAACTCTGGCCGCTTGGTGGCGTTATCGCAGACTTTCGGCGAAGTTAAATCTGCCTTCTTTCTCTATCTTTATGGATGCTCTCGCACCTGGAGTTCTATTGGCGCAAGCTATTGGGCGCTTTGGAAACTGGTTCAACCACGAACTCTTTGGTCGACCCTTGAACGCTCCTTGGGCGCTCGAGATTCCAGTTCTTGATCGCCCCCAAGGTTTCGCATCATTTGAAACTTTCCATCCAACATTTCTCTATGAAGCGATATGGTGCGCATTATTAGCCCTTCTACTTTTGAAAGTAGGTAGTTTTTTACAATCCGGACAAGTATTTGCGCTCTATGTTTTTGGTTACTGCATAGGGCGTTTAGGGATTGAATCTCTTCGTATCGATTCAGCGCACTTAATTGGTGGGCTTCGGATTAATATGTGGGTGAGTGTGTTTATTGCACTAGGCGCGTTGGTCGTTTTCCTTAAAATCCCTAAACAGAGACAGTAAAGTCGGGTAGAGTTACTTTTATGTCATTAGAAGATGTATATCAGCGAAATCTGAGCCACCGTACCCATAGAGCTGGCTGGCTACGTGCGGCAGTCCTCGGCGCTAACGACGGATTAGTATCAACAGCATCGCTGATGATTGGTGTTGTAGCTGCAGGCAAAAATGATTTCCTTGTTACTGCAGGAATCGCTGGTATTACCGCCGGCGCAATGTCTATGGCAGTTGGTGAATATGTTTCTGTGCGCTCACAAAATGATGTTGAAGAGTCGGATCGTTTACTTGAAATTGAGCATTTAGCAGCGGACCCAGAAGCTGAATTAATTGAGCTTCAACATATTTATATTAATCGAGGACTTAGCCCAGAGCTTGCGTTAGAAGTTGCGACGGAGATGCATAAGGTAGATCCGCTAGCTGCTCATCTTCGTGATGAGTTAGGTCAACATCCTCATACCAAAGCCCGACCTGTTCAGGCCGCAATTGCATCTGCCATAAGTTTTACTGCCGGGGGATTAGTGCCATTTGCTGGAGCATTTGCGCCAACATTGGGTGCAAAAGCCTGGAGCATTGTTGGCTTTACTGTCGCTGGACTGATTCTCACTGGTGTTATTAGTGCTAGAACTGCAGGTGCACGCGTCCTGAGCACGACGCTGCGAGTCATCATCGGCGGTAGTTTAGGCATGCTGATTACTGCTGGCATCGGTCAGATCGCCCAGGTATCTGGCATTTAAGCTCTGGCAAATTGCCGGTTTCTTGCTAGTCTTTGCACAGCAAAAACATTTGTACTAGGGCCAAGGTTGTCCCGCCTATCTTTGAACAAGCGGAGTACACCCACATGGCATTGCCTTCCAACTATCCACATGCACAAGGGCTCTATAGCCCTGCTCAAGAACATGATGCATGCGGCGTGGCCATGGTTGCAACGCTTAATAAAGTTGCAACGCACGACATTGTTGAAAAAGCATTAACTGCCCTGAGAAATCTTGAACACCGTGGTGCATCTGGTGCTGAACCAGATAGTGGTGATGGCGCCGGCATTCTTATTCGAATTCCAGATCAGTTCTACCAAGAGGTCACAGATTTTGCCTTACCTACAGCTGGCTCATATGCAACGGGCATCGCTTTTATTGAAGCTGGCGCCGATATCACGAAGTCGATTACTGAACTTGCCGCTATAGAAGGTTTAAAAGTCATCGGTTGGCGTACCTTGCCGATTAATTCAGAATCACTTGGAAAAACGGCTCTGTCGGTTATGCCAGAATTCAAACAGATTTTCGTTAGTGGCTTAAAGAGCGAGACCGGTTTGGTTCTGGAGCGAATGGTTTACTGTCTACGCAAACGTGCCGAACATGCATTAAAGGTTTATTTCCCGTCATTGTCATCCAAAACAATTGTTTATAAAGGAATGCTTACTACAGGACAGCTTGAAGAGTTTTTCCCAGATTTGAGTGACCCTCGTGTGGTTTCACCACTAGCACTGGTGCACTCACGCTTTTCTACAAATACTTTTCCATCGTGGCCTTTAGCTCACCCCTATCGCTATATCGCCCACAATGGTGAGATCAATACGGTTAAGGGAAATCGAAATTGGATGCGCGCACGTGAATCTCTTCTGGAATCTGATCTAATCCCAGGAGACTTAAAGCGCTTATTTCCAATTGTGGAGATGTCCGGCAGCGATTCAGCCTCCTTTGATGAAGTCTTGGAACTTCTTTATTTAGGCGGGCGCTCACTACCTCACGCTGTATTGATGATGATTCCTGAAGCCTGGGAAAACCACACCTCTATGTCGGAGTCACGCCGAAATTTTTATGCATTCCATGCCTCTCTTATGGAGCCGTGGGATGGTCCTGCATGTGTGACATTTACCGATGGTAATCAGGTAGGTGCGGTTCTAGATCGCAATGGACTGCGCCCATCACGTTTTTGGGTGACTAAAGATGGTCTTGTAGTTCTAGCATCTGAAGTCGGTGTTCTAGACATTGCGCCAGAAAACATTGCACGCAAGGGTCGCTTACAGCCCGGGAAAATGTTCCTCGTTGATATTGAATCTGGACGAATTATTGAAGACCATGAAATTAAGGAAGAGCTTGCAAGTGCTGCGCCCTATGGCGATTGGCTTCATGGGGGAATGGTTAAGCTCAATGATCTTCCTGCGCGCGAACATATTCTCTATCCGCACTCTTCTGTAGTCCGCCGTCAACGAGCTTTTGGTTACACGGAAGAAGAACTTCGCATTTTAATTACTCCAATGGCGCGCAGTGGAATGGAAGCTTTAGGTTCGATGGGAACTGATACGCCTATCGCAGCCCTGTCTGATAAACCTCGCTTAATCTTTGATTACTTCTCACAACTTTTTGCTCAAGTTACTAATCCACCTCTAGATGCGATTCGCGAAGAATTAGTCACATCACTGGGTACATCAATGGGACCAGAACATAATCTGCTTGACCCTGGACCATCCTCGTGCCGACAGATTTCATTGGCGTTTCCAGTAATAGATAATGATGAGCTCGCAAAAATAATCCATGTCAATGCCGATGGTGATCATCCAGGTTTAGAAGCCCATGTTGTCCGAGGATTATTCTTAGTCGCTGGCGGGGGAGCATCGTTGCGCCAACGCCTTGATGAAATTAAGGCAGAGGTTTCTGATGCCATTGAACGAGGCGCTCGGATTATTGTTTTATCTGACCGCGATGGAGATGCTGAAGATGCACCGATTCCATCACTGCTTTTAACATCAGCCGTGCACCACCACCTCATTCGTCAAAAGACGCGCACAAAAGTTGGTTTAGTTGTCGAAGCTGGGGACGTTCGCGAAGTTCATCATGTCGCACTACTAATTGGTTATGGCGCAGCAGCAGTTAATCCATATCTTGCTATGGAGAGTGCAGAAGATTTAGTTTTGCAGGGCGTCATCACAGGAATTACTCCAGAGAAGGCCGTACGTAACCTGATTAAGTCTTTAGGTAAAGGCGTTCTCAAAGTAATGTCGAAAATGGGAATTAGCACAATTGCCTCATATACAGGCGCTCAAGTCTTTGAAGCAATTGGGTTGAGTAAAGAAGTTGTTGACGAGTACTTCGTCGGCACAACTTCTCGACTAGGTGGTGTCTCCTTGGATGTAATCGCTGATGAGACTATTGCCCGTCACAACATTGCATATCCACCTGGGGGAGAAGTACCCGGAACTAAGCGCTTGCCAATTGGTGGAGAGTATCAATGGCGTCGTGAAGGTGAACCACATTTATTTGATCCAGAGACTGTTTTTACTTTGCAGCATTCAACTCGGACTAAGAAATACGATGTCTTCAAACGTTATACCGGTCGAGTCAACGACCAAAGCACTCGCTTGATGACCCTGCGCGGACTCTTTGAATTTAAAGATCAGGTTCCAATTTCAATTGATGAAGTTGAGTCGGCGAGTGAGATTATTAAACGATTCTCTACTGGTGCGATGTCCTACGGTTCAGTCTCACAAGAGGTGCATGAAACTCTTGCAATCGCCATGAATCGACTGGGTGGTAAATCAAATACCGGTGAAGGCGGCGAAGACCCTTCACGTTTCGTAGTGATGGACAATGGTGACTCAAAACGTTCTGCAATTAAGCAGGTAGCTTCAGGTCGATTTGGCGTAACAAGTGAGTATTTAGTTAACTCCGATGACATCCAAATCAAGATTGCACAAGGTGCAAAGCCTGGTGAAGGCGGACAGTTACCTGGCAACAAGGTGTACCCATGGATTGCCAAAGTTCGTTATTCAACTCCAGGTGTAGGCCTTATTTCTCCACCTCCACACCACGATATTTATTCAATCGAAGATCTAGCCCAACTTATTCATGATTTAAAAAATGCGAACAAGAATGCTCGTGTTCACGTAAAACTAGTTGCAGAAGTTGGGGTCGGAACCGTTGCAGCAGGCGTGAGTAAAGCCCATGCCGATGTTGTTTTAATCTCTGGTCATGATGGTGGAACCGGTGCTTCACCGCTTACATCTCTCAAACACGCAGGTGCACCATGGGAGCTTGGGTTAGCTGAGACGCAACAAACCTTACTTTTGAATAACCTCCGTGATCGCATCGTTGTTCAAACCGATGGACAGTTAAAGACCGGTCGAGACGTTGTTATTGCAGCATTACTTGGTGCAGAAGAGTATGGTTTTGCAACCGCTCCGCTAGTTGTTTCAGGGTGCATCATGATGCGCGTGTGCCACTTAGATACATGTCCAGTAGGTGTAGCAACGCAAAATCCTGAATTACGTAAACAATTTACTGGAAAGCCCGAATTTGTTGAGACCTTCTTTGAATATATCGCCGAAGAAGTTCGCGAGATTCTAGCTAGCCTTGGATTTAGAACTCTCCTTGAAGCAATTGGTCACGTCGAGTATTTAGAGACACGTCGTGCAGTTGAACACTGGAAGGCAAGCGGTTTAGATCTTTCTCCATTGCTCGTGCGACCTGATGTTCATAGCCCGCTTCACAATACTATGAGCCAAGAACACGGTTTAGAGCGCGCACTAGATAATGAATTGATCCGCTTATCCGAACCCGCACTCTCTAAAAAAGAGTTAGTACGTATTGATGTACCTGTTCGCAACGTCAACCGTACAGTTGGAACGATGCTAGGTGCGGAGATAACACGGCGTTTCGGTGGCCAAGGCCTTGCCGACTCAACAATTGATATCACGTTGCGTGGCTCGGCCGGGCAGTCATTAGGTGCATTTATTCCGCAGGGCTTAACGCTGCGTCTCTTTGGTGATTCCAATGACTACGTTGGTAAGGGAATTTCAGGTGGACGGGTAATTGTTCGTCCCGATGCAGCCTCTACTTATCTCTCGCATGAGAATGTCATTGCAGGAAATGTTATTGGATACGGTGCTACGTCGGGCGAAATTATGATTCGTGGAGTTGTTGGTGAGCGTTTCTGTGTAAGAAACTCAGGAGCAACTGCGATTGTTGAAGGTATCGGTGATCATGGTTGTGAGTACATGACGGGTGGAACAGTTGTTGTCCTCGGCCAAACGGGGCGCAATTTCGCGGCTGGTATGTCAGGTGGAAGAGCTTTTGTTTTGGACCTAGAGCCGACTCACGTGAACACCGATATGGTCGATGTCTTAGCAGTTCCGGAAGATCAGCAAGTGATTCTGAAAACAATTATCGGAAATTTCAAAGCCAATACAGAGTCTCAGGTAGCTGCTGAAATTTTGGCAGATTGGGACAATGCGATTCATCGCATCTCATTAGTCATGCCACGCGATTACGCGCGCGTATTAGAGGCGATGGCACGGGCTACTCGCGAAGGTTTGCCGGTCGATGAATTAGTTATGGAGGTGGCAGCACTTGGCTGATCCAAAGGGTTTTATCACCACACCTCGCGAAACACCGACTCGACGTCCTGTAGATGTTCGTATCCAAGATTGGCGCGAAGTCTATGAGCCACAAAGTTTTGAGCATCTTCAAAAGCAAGCTGGCCGTTGTATGGACTGCGGAATTCCTTTTTGCCACAACGGGTGCCCACTCGGAAATCTCATCCCTGAGTGGAACGATCTTATTTGGCGCGGAGATACTCATGAGGCAATAGATCGCTTACATGCAACTAATAACTTTCCAGAGTTCACTGGTCGCTTATGTCCTGCACCGTGTGAGACTGCATGTGTTGTTGGAATCAATAGAGATGCCGTAACTATTAAGCAGGTTGAACTTAGAACTATTGAAGAGGCTTTTTCTACTGGCGATGTAAAACCGCTGGCCCCAGATCGCTTAACTGGAAAAACAGTAGCGGTAGTGGGCTCTGGCCCAGCTGGACTAGCTGCAGCACAACAGTTAACGCGTGCAGGCCATACCGTTGTTGTCTATGAGCGCGCCGATAAAATTGGTGGGCTTCTGCGTTATGGAATTCCTGAATTTAAGATGGAAAAACATATTCTGGATCGTCGCCTTGAACAAATGGAAAAAGAAGGCACACGTTTTCGAGCAAGTGTAGATGTTGGGGGAGAGCTTACTGGCTCTGCACTTCGAAAGAAGTATGACGCAATCGTTTTAGCAATTGGTGCTACACAATGGCGAGACCTTTCAATTAAGGGGCGCGAGCTAAAAGGTGTTTATCAAGCTATGGAGTTTTTGCCATGGGGAAATAAACAAGCACTTGGTGAAGTTGAAGAACCAGGTATTAACGTTGCAGGCAAGCATGTTGTAATTTTGGGTGGCGGAGATACTGGCGCTGATTGTCTAGGAACTTCGATTCGCCAAGGTGCGGCAAGTATTACTCAACTCGAAATCATGCCAAGGCCTTCCGAAGAACGTCCGGCTTCACAACCATGGCCAACGTATCCGATGATTTATCGAGTATCCAGTGCGCACGAAGAGAAAGATAATCGTATGTTTTCAGTGAGCACCGAAGAGTTCTTGGGAGATGGTTCCGGAAATTTACGTGCTCTAAAAATTGTAGAAACTGTTTTTGCTAATGGAAAATTTGAGCCGGTAGCTGGTACTGAAAAGGAAATTCCCGCCGACTTTGTTTTTCTGGCTATGGGATTTACCGGTCCAGAGCGATCGCCACTATTGACCCAGCTTGAAGTTGAAGTCGACGATAAAGGAAACATCAAGCGCGATTCTAATTTCGCTGCAAATGATGATGGAGTATTTGTTACAGGTGATGCGGGCCGTGGGCAGTCATTGATCGTGTGGGCAATTGCTGAAGGGCGAAGCACTGCATCAGCCGTTGATAGATATCTCACTGGTGATTCGCAGCTGCCTTCACCGATTGAACCCACTACCCGTCAATTGATGGTTTAAGGTTGTCCCATGCGTAGAGCGAAAATTGTGTGCACGATGGGTCCTGCAGTTGAGACACCTGAGAAAGTAAAAGAGCTCATTGATGCTGGAATGAATATTGCCCGTTTGAACCTTTCGCATGGATCATATGAAGAACACCAAGCCCGATTTGATCAAGTACGTGCAGCAGCTAAGACAGCTGGCCGACCAGTTGCGATTTTAGTAGATCTTCAAGGGCCAAAGATTCGCTTAGCTCGCTTTGCAGCTGGGCCACATGATTTAGCGCGTGGAGATATTTTTACGATTACGACCGATGATATTCAAGGTACGAAAGAGCGCGTTGGTACAACGTATAAAGGTTTACCTGGCGACTGTAAGCCTGGAGATCGCATTTTGATAGATGATGGAAAAGTTACGGTAGAAGTAACTGAAGTTAAAGGTAACGATGTCATTACTAAAGTTATTGAGCCCGGAGCCGTCAGCAACAATAAGGGAATTAATTTACCTGGAGTCGCGGTCTCCGTTCCTGCTATGTCAGAGAAAGATATTCAAGATCTTCGTTGGGGTCTTCGTGCGGGAGCCGACTTCATTGCGCTCTCATTTGTTCGTAACGCAGAAGACGTTAAAGATGTCCATAAAATTATGGATGAAGAAGGAATTCGACTTCCGGTAATTGCCAAAATTGAAAAGCCACAAGCCGTTGAGAATATTGTCGAAATCGTTGAGGCTTTTGATGGCATTATGGTTGCCCGCGGTGATTTAGGCGTAGAGCTACCAATAGAAGATGTTCCACTTGTTCAAAAACTTTGTGTTGAACTTGCGCGTGACATGGCTAAGCCAGTGATTGTGGCAACTCAGATGCTCGATTCTATGATTACAAATTCACGACCAACTCGAGCCGAAGCAACGGACTGTGCTAATGCAGTTTTAGATGGCGCTGATGCATTGATGCTCTCAGGTGAGACTAGTGTTGGTGATTTTGCGATAGAGGCCGTTGAAACAATGGCGCGCATCATTCAAAAGACTGAAGAGGGTGGTTTGGATCGAATTCGCCCTATAAAAACGCCGCCACGCACTAAAGGCGGAGCAATTACAAAAGCTGCAACAGAAGTTGGCGCAATTGTCGGTGCAAAATATCTCGTTGCATTTACTCAAAGCGGTGACTCCGCGCGCAGAATGTCACGACTTCGTTCACCAATTCCTATTCTTGCTATGACACCAGAAATTGGAACATATAACCGTTTGGCGCTCACATGGGGTGTCGAATCAATGTTGACTCCAATTGTTGGCGCAACTGATGAGATGGTAAAGTTAGTTGACGCAGTCCTTATTGACTCAGGTCGGGCCACCATCGGAGATAACGTCATGATTGTTGCTGGATCGCCTCCTGGAATTCCAGGTTCGACCAATGCAATGCGTGTTCACCGAGTGGGAGATGCCGTTGGTGGCGTCGCCCCTGCCTACCGCTAAGATTTACCGGTAGGCCTCGGTACTCCAACGGTAGAGAGGGCAGTCTCAAACACTGCATAGTGTCGGTTCGAATCCGACTCGGGGCACGTTAGTTCTATCTATCTTTGCGAAAGGATGAAGGGAACATGAGCGTTCGAATCTTGGTTGCCGAAGATGAAGCCTTGATTCGGATGGATCTAGTTGAAATGCTGCAAGGCGCAGGATATGAAATCGTCGCTGAAGCTACAAATGGACAAGAAGCCGTTGATTTAGCAATTCTGCACAAACCAGATCTTGCAATTTTAGATGTGAAGATGCCAGTGATGGATGGAATCTCAGCGGCTGAAAAGATAATTAATTTAGCGCCAGTTTTAATGCTCACAGCTTTTTCTCAAAAGGAATTAATTGATAGAGCACGTGATGCAGGAGTAATGGCATATGTAGTCAAACCATTTTCAATCTCTGATTTGATTCCAGCAATTGAGATCGCAATTAGTAGGCATGTGCAGATGCGCTCATTGGCCGATGAGGTAGCTGATCTTCATGAGCGTTTGGAGACTCGAAAATTAATTGATCGCGCTAAAGGCATATTGATGAAAGCGCTTAACCTCTCAGAGCCTGAAGCATTCTCATGGATTCAACGTGCAGCTATGGATAGGCGACTGACTATGAAGCAAGTCGCCCAGGCAGTCATTAGCCCTGATGCGGTTCCTGATAACTAAAGCCTTTATAACGAAATCGAGATATTCCAGGCTCAGTTACGCCTTGATAATAAGTAGGTAGAGCCGTTACCCTCATCACCTCCCTGTCCCGGGACAAAAGAACAGGAAAGGCATTACATGAATCAGAAGATCAAACAAGGTCTTGCCATTGTTACTGCTGCAGCCCTTGCATTTGGCTTAGCATCAGTCTCAACAGCAACTGCGGCCAATAAGACGTATTACATTGCCTACCAAGGCCCACTTTCTGGTGGAGAAGCCTCAACTGGTATCGATGAGCAAAACGCAGTGAAGTATGCTGCAAAGCTTTTCATGGCAAAGAACAAGGGCATCACAATCAAGGTTGTCTCTGTTGATGACCAAGGAGATCCAGCTGTTGCATCAACAGTTGCTCCAGGAATTGGTACAAACAAGAACATTCTTGGTGTTGTAGGACCTGCTTACTCAGGTGCAACAATTGCCTCACTTCCATATTACAAGCAGGGTGGATTAGTACTTATCTCTCCATCTGCAACTCGTGTATCACTTACAGATCCAGCATCACCTGACTTCGGCGGACCAGTTTTCCACCGCGTAGTTGGAAAAGATGACTTACAGGGTCCAGCGTTGGCTAAGTACGCAACAGCAGGTGTAGCAAATGCAAAGGTATTCATCTTTGATGATCAGTCTGCATACGCTGTGCCATTGGCAGGCTTTGTAACTTCTGGACTTAAGAAAGTTACAGGAGCATCAGTAGTTGGAACAGATTCAGTTCCAAATACAACAACAGACTTCAGCCCAACAATTGCAAAGATCAAGACATCTGGCGCAACTGTTGTTATCTACACTGGCTATTACAGCCAGGCAGCGATCTTCATTAAGCAGCTTCGCGACTCGGGTTCAACAGCAATTTTTGCTGGTGGCGATGGAGTCTTCAACCAGGAGTTCCCAAAGCTTGCAGGAAATGCAGCTGAAGGATCACGCGTTACTGGTGTGGGCGGCTTAGCTGGAATCAGCTCAAAGCTTGAAGCTGACTTCAAGAAGCAAATGGGGGTCTCATCTGGTGTTTACTCAGTAGAGTCTTACGATGCAGCCAACATCCTCCTAGAGGGCATCAAGGCTGGAAAGACAACTCGTGCATTAATGCTCAAGTGGGTCAATGCCTATAAAGGCAAGAGCGTCAGTGGAAACACCATTAAGTTTGATAAGAATGGTGACATTTCATACGGCCTATTTGCTGGCTTCACATCAAAGAGTGGTGTTCTAGTCAATACAGGCATCATTAAGTAACTACTAGATAGTTAGTTACAGTTAGCGCTTAAAAGTAGTGGGTGTTCTGAAATCTTTAGAGCACCCACTACTTGCGTAGTTTTGCAGTACATTACGTATTATTTTTAGTACTCAGAGGAGACCAATGTTTGCAGTTTTGATTGACCAGTTCTGGTCGCTGACAATTGCTGGTATCGCCCTCGGATTTATCTATGTCCTGATCTCACTTGGTTACACCATGGTCTACGGCGTATTGCGCATGATTAACTTTGCTAACTCCGAAATTTTCATGTGGGGAACCTTTGGAACGATTATTACCTCTCGAGATTTGTTTGGTTACACACAAACATCAGAGCCAGCTAAGGGATTCAAACTAGCCCTCGTTCTTCTTGTCAGTTTACTGATGTCAATGTTAGTCGCAGGCCTAACGGCAGTCTTCGTTGAATTTGTTGCTTACCGCCGCTTACGTGCCAAAGGAACTAATCGATTAGCTACGTTAATTTCGGCGATTGGAATATCAATTGCCTTACAGGAATTAATGCGTTTGCTGACACATTCACGTCCGGTAGGAGCACCTCGCGTCTTAGAAAAAATTATTCTTTCTGAAGTGTGGGGAGCAAATATTCGCCTTGACACAGTAATCACCATCATTGCCGCAGCGATTATTTACTTCATCCTTGAGCGCTTCATTAAACTCTCTCGAATGGGTAAAGCTATTCGTGCCGTGTCTCAAAATGAGGATGCAGCTAAGTTGATGGGCGTGAACCTCAACCGTGTTATTACTACGACATTTTTGGTCGGCGGGCTTGCAACTGGAGCCGCTGGATTCTTCTACGTAACTGTCTTTGAGTACACAAAATTCAATATTGGCTTCACCATGGGAATGGCGGCATTTACCGCAGCCGTTCTTGGTGGAATCGGAAATATTCGGGGAGCTTTCTTCGGCGGCCTCACACTCGGCCTCTTAGAAGTCTATGCATCCGCAATTCTTGGAACACAGTGGAAAGCGGTAACCGTCTTTATTGTTCTAGTTCTAGTCCTTCTCTTTAAGCCCAACGGCTTATTTGGCGAAGCCGTTCAGCAAACGAGGGCATAACGTTATGAAAATACGAGATTATTTTAACCTTCGCGACTGGGGTGCAACTCTTTGGGAAAACGCTAGCCGCTCAAAGCGAATAGTTATTGCCATATCTTCAGTCATTCTCGTTGGTCTTCTACCTTTTGCCGGAGCTAGCTTCTTAGCCACTCCTATCGCAGCCTATGACGCAGTACTTGTTTATCCTGTCGGAGTCTTCGTTCTTATGGCACTTGGCCTCAATATCGTTGTTGGTAAATCCGGAATGCTTGATCTTGGCTACGTAGCTTTCTTTGCAATCGGTGCTTACACAATGGCGCTCATGGGTACACACACCGGTTTGAATACATGGGAGATAATGCCCTTTGGAATCGGTTTTGCCATGTTGGCCGGAGTATTACTTGGTCTCCCAACGTTGCGATTACGCGGAGATTATTTGGCGATTGTTACTTTAGGTTTCGGAGAAATTGTCCGACTAGTAGTTCTTAACTCCACATGGAGTAAAGGTCCAAATGGAATAGCTAATATTCCGATGCCTCCTGATATCGGGCCTTTGAAATTTAAATTAGATGATCAAAAAGTTTTCTTCTGGGTAGTTGTAATTATGATTTTATTGACGATATGGATGATTCGTCGTTTAAGCGTGCGACGTCCTGGCCGTGCATGGGAGGCGATTCGACAAGATGAAGATGCCGCCGAACTCATGGGTGTGCCAACTCTTAAGTATAAGATTTGGTCATTCACGTTGGGTGCTGCAGTTGGCGGTGCAGCAGGCGTGCTCTATGCATCTAAAAACCTCTTTATTGCACCTGAAATGTTCACCCTCAACGTATCTATTCTTATTCTTTCATGCGTTGTATTTGGTGGAATTGGAAATATCTGGGGCGTAGTAGTAGGTGCAACTATTCTGGGTTATCTGCCAGATCGCATCCGATTCATTTCAGACGCCCGCCTTTTTGTTTTCGGTACAGTGTTGGTAGTCGTTATGAATTTTAGGCCCGATGGTTTACTGCCGCGCAAAAAGCGTGAAAAGGCGATAGTAAAGCGAGAGGTGAATGCATAATGTCTGAAACTCTTCTTTCCATTCAAAACCTAACAATGAAGTTTGGCGGCGTCACCGCCCTCGGGGAGCTCAATCTAGAGGTTAAAAAAGGTGAAATTCTCGCACTCATTGGCCCTAACGGTGCAGGCAAGACAACCGTCTTTAATGTAATCACTGGTGTGTACAAGCCAACAGGTGGATCGATTACTTTCAATGGTATTGCCCTGAAAAATCAAAAACGTTTTCAAATTACTCAGCTAGGAATCGCTCGTACTTTTCAAAATATTCGTCTATGGGGTGACATGACCACTCTTGAAAACGTTATCACTGCAACCGATGCACACAAGAAGAGCGGATTAGTTGGCGCTCTGCTTGGCTTACCTCGCGCTAGACGCGAAGAGAGAGAAAATCGTGAGCGTGCCCACGAGATTCTTGCATTCATTGGAATAGATGAATACTCAGATCGTTTAGCTAAGAATCTTCCCTATGGTGTACAACGCCGTCTAGAGATTGCACGCGCTATGGGTACCGAACCCCAACTCCTTCTCCTTGATGAGCCAGCTGCTGGTTTTAATCCCGCCGAAAAAGTTGAGCTCGCTCAGTTAATTAAGAAGATTCGCGATGCTGGATATACCGTTCTTTT
>WLHW01000026.1 GCA_009702525.1 Actinomycetota bacterium | reverse complement strand
CAACTAAATTAACATCGAAGAATTTTTCGATTTCAGCAATGAGATTTCCTGGGCCTTGAAATGAAAACTCTCCGGAATCTTTCTTAATAAAACCTACGGCGATCGAATCGGCTTTAATGGCTTCGGTCAGATTTACTGAGGCGCCGTAAAGTATGGATGACATGCGTTGAAGGCTATCGCCCTGACTGCTTTACTTCTTAACTAAAGCGACCGCGGCATGAAGTGCGGCGCTGAGATTATTGGCTTCCTCTGCATTGAGCTCTACTACCAAGCGTCCGCCACCTTCTAGCGGGATTCGCATGACCAGGGAGCGAGCCTCTTTTGTGACCTCCATAGGACCATCACCTGTTCGGGGTTTCATGGCTGCCATGGGAAGACTCCTTCGTGCGAGGTGTGAGGGGTAAGAGGAGAAGTATCTCGCAAAGTGCACGTGCGTGGGAAATCGGCTTTGTTGGGTTTATAGCCCCAAAACGTGGCTCAGCCGCGCCTTTCCCGAGCTAATCACGCTGATAACGGCCTGCTCTGGCACGGTAAGTAGCTGAGCAATCTGTTCTGGCGACATCTGCCGTAGGTAGTACATGGTGAGAATAAAGCGCTCCTCATCCGGCAACGAGGCTAAGACCTCGGCCAGTGTTACAGGTTCACTCATACCCCAAGGTTACTGGCAAGGCCTTCACCTTCGGCTCACCCTTGATTTAGCGGAATGTTCGAGCAAACCTAAAAAGTGAGATACGCACACCGGAATAGATCCCTGGCCATAAAGCTAAGAACACTACGCGTGGAGCGATGATTTCTTCCGACCAATTAAAGCGCGTGCGGGTTGCACTCATAGCGATCAATTCAAATCGTCCGGTCCCCTTGATGACAGAACCAGTATGTAAAACATCAGCGCTAAAAGGTGGATTCCATGTGGTGACCTGCATTTTATCTAGGATTCCCACCTTGCCTATACCTGTGAGGGCTTCAATCTGTGTTCCAACTCCAACTCTGATGTCAGAAGTGACCCAGATTTTTGTTGCCAACATCCATTCGCCTTGGCGCTCCCAATCAGCTAGCGCATCCCAGACTCTTTGGACAGGTGCATCAATGACAATTGAAATAGCAATCTGATTTGTTCTCATAGTGAGCAAGCAGCGAGCGCGTCGTCAACATTAGTTGTCCAGGTAATGAGCTCACGCATTCCTGGTTTAATAAAGTTCTCGCTCTCAAGATGAACAAATAACTCATGTAATGGATTATAAATTCCAAATGGATCGAGGATAACAACTGGCTTATTGTGAAACTTTAAATATCGTCCGACCCAGATTTCAAAAAACTCTTCCAGTGTTCCAGCACCGCCCGGCAAAGTAATGAAGGCATCTGAGATATCTGTAATCATGGCTTTGCGCTCGCCCATGGTTTCAACAATGTGTAACTCCTCATTGTCGTGATCTGCAAACTCAATATCAACCAATGCTTGTGGAATCACGCCTACGGTTTTACCCTTAACAGAACGCGCCCCACGAGATATTGCGCCCATCATTGAAATGTGGCCACCACCTGTAACGAGCTCCCATGATTTAAGGCCGATTCCCTCACCAAGTTGGTAGGCGAGGTCTACATATTTGGGGTCGATAGTTGGAGATGAGGAGCAAAAAACACCGATACGCATACCGGCAAGGATAGGGGTTAGGCTTAGCTCATGACGACTATCGCTTCCGGCCACGCAATTGCAACCTATGCACATGGAAAACTTCTTGATGCCTGGTTCCCACAACCAACTCTGGGTGCACTTGCTAGCGATGTTCCGCAAGGCTTAGCTGAACTTGTAGGCACTGATTCTGCTCGCGGAGTGAGTCGCGAATTAGCCAGTATTGAAATAGAACTTTCAACAGCTCCGACTTCAGCACTCGATGCTTATTTGCGCCTACATTTACTTTCACACCGATTGATTAAGCCGCATGGTGCTTCACTAGATGGGGTTTTTGGTTTACTCAGCAACGTTGTGTGGACTTCGGTTGGACCCTGTGCCGTAGAAGATTTCGAGCTGACTCGTGTGAGACTAAAAGAAGTCCATGGCCATGTGACAGTTTTCTCTGTAGATAAGTTTCCGCGAATGGTTGACTACGTCGTCCCAAGTGGAGTTCGGATAGCCGATGCAGATCGTGTTCGCTTAGGTGCACATCTTGCTTCCGGCACAACTGTGATGCATGAAGGTTTCGTTAACTTTAATGCTGGAACTCTAGGTGCATCAATGGTTGAGGGTCGTATCTCTGCTGGAGTTGTTGTTGGTGATGGAACCGATGTAGGTGGTGGTGCATCAATCATGGGAACTTTAAGTGGCGGTGGAAAAGAAGTTATTTCGATCGGCGAAAAGTCACTTCTTGGAGCTAACTCTGGTTGTGGTATTTCACTTGGAAATAACTGTGTCATTGAAGCTGGAACTTACATAACTGCAGCATCAAAAATCCGTCTTCCAGATGGTGAAATTGTTAAAGCATCAACATTGTCAGGCGCAAGTGATGTTTTGTTTAGACGAAACTCACTTGATGGAGCTCTAGAAGTAGTAAGCAGAACTGGTACTTGGGGTGGGCTTAATTCAATTTTGCATGCTAACTAAATCAAACCAAGCCGAAGGAATCTTAGTTCGGCTTCTAAAAGTTTCACCTCGCAAAATAACTTTTTTTCCGGCACTCGACGTCGCTTGAATTTGAGCCACCGTTCCGCTTTCGTTCTTGCTCACAATTTCCAGGGTAATAACATCGGGTAATTGGAAAGCTAAAGCCACAGCGCTTTGAGAAACCTCTCGATCCCATGCTACAAAGCGAGGATTTAAAGTGAGATCAAGTGATCCAGGATCGTCAACAATCTGGGTGTAAGCCCTTTGGCTGCCCCATGCATTAATGGCTAACTCAGTTTTACCGCCGGAAGAAGAAAAGAAATACGCAGTAATCGCAGAGCCATCTTGAGTAATCACAGTACCCGCAGTCCGAGTGACGGCTTCTTTCCAAATCGCTCCATATTTCTTTTCAATCTCCTTGGCATACCCAAGAAATGTTTGGTCTGTAATTTCACCATAAAGATCGCAGTCGCACGAGGCTCGATACATGCCAGCCTTACTCAAAGCATAGGTTCGTGAAGCGATTGCCTGCGCCTCTAACGCCGCCACCGGCCAAAATGAAGGCATCTCACTAACTCCCCACAGATATTCATCGGCAAGGCGAACAGAGTTAGTAATCTCAAGGCGATATCCAGCCGGACTTTTAACCGCTTTTATCTGTATCTGACCATAGCGATACTTCTGGGTTAATCCAGAGTGAGTCAATGAAATTAGCGTATCTGGGCCATCTAAATATCGAGTTCCGCTCCAGCGAACCGTGAAAACTTTATTTCTCGAAAGAATCTGAGTATTTTTCCCTATTGTCACTCGAGGACTGACGGTTGATCCAATAATTGAAAAAGATATTGAATCAGCTTTTGAAAAAGTAGGAGCTCCACTTTGATCAGCTAAATCTCCTTGCGCGATTTGCAAGGGAGAATCCTTCATAGCAGTTGAAATCTTTGCATTTGAAAGTAAATGTCCAATATTTACTCGTAGGACTTTTGAATCATCTAGTTTCTCAAGAGTTACATCTTTATAAAAATAATTAAGAATTTGCTCTGAGTTTTGACCATTTATTGCCATCGATCTTGCACCCATTTGACTCAGGCCAACACCATGCCCGTATCCTGAACCATGGAAATAGAACGACGCAGGTGTATCGGCTGAGGCCATTGCCGTAAAAGAAAAAGTTAACAGCAAGGCAACAAAAAAACTCTTAAACATCCTCATCGATGGCTGCGCTCTTTCCGACCTGTAAAAACTCTTGATACGCATCAATTACAATATTAGGTTCACCGCGTTGAATGACTTTTCCTTTATGAATCCACACCACATCGTTGCAGACGTCCCGAAGTGTTGCCATGGCATGACTAACTAGGATGAGCGCTCGGTCATCACTTCTTAGCTCTTTAATCCGATTCAAGGATTTTTCCTTAAATTTTGCATCGCCAGTACTTAAAGCCTCATCGACAATCAAAATATCTGGACGCACTGTTGCTGCAACCGAAAATGCTAAACGTGCATACATTCCTGATGAGTATGTGCGCATCGGTGCATCAATCGCATCGCCGAGTTCAGAGAATTCGGCTATTTCGGCAAAGTTATTCTCGATCTCTTCGCGGGACATTCCAGCAGCTAGGCCACCTAGAAAAACATTGTCCCGACCAGACATCGAAGGGTTAAATCCAACTCCAAGTGCAAGCAAGGTACTTACGCTCCCAAAAACCTCTATTCGTCCCTGTGATGGCGGAAGAATTCCAGCAATTACTCGCATCAACGTTGACTTGCCGGCACCATTTGCACCAATGACACCAAGAACCTGTCCGTACTCAACATCTAAATCAACATTGTCTAAGGCGCGAATTGTTCGAGTTTGCTTTCCTCCACGGCCAAGTGCTTTAACGCGTGCCTTTAATGTTGGTCTGCGATCAATTGCAGTCGTGTACGTAAGACCTAAGCCGCGAACCGAAACGGCGATCTCATTAGTTTTGTGAGAGCTAGAGGCGGACAGCAAATTCGCGCTCCCTTGATAAGAAGAAGTAGGAACCAATAATTAAAACTCCCAGAGCCCATGCAAGAGATTGGAGAAGGCTACTGCTTTGCGGTGCTTGACCGTGAACCACAGTACGTGACCAACTATCAAGTAATGGAAAGAGTGGGTTAAGCACTTCTAGCGCTCTAACATTAGCTTTCAACGCTGATGCTTCATAAAGAATGGGCGAAAGATATAAAAGCGTACGAGTGAGATACGGTAAGAAACTTGCAATATCTCTAAAATAAACGTTGATACAGGAAATAGTAATTGCTAAACCGAGAGCTAAAAGAATAGTTAAAATTAGCACTGGAATCGCCCACAACATTTCCCACGTAAATGGGAGTCCAATCACGATGCGAATCACCATAAAGACAACTAATGTTGGAAGAAATTTAAAGATTGCAATAACTACAGCTGAAATCGGCAACATGATTCGTGGAAAAGCTGTATTTAGAATGAGCCGCTGCCCTGCCGTTATCGACTTAACACCACCGGTAAGTGAATTCGCAATTAAATAAAATAAGAAAAGTGTGGCAGTGAGATGGGCGTAACGCGCACTATCTGACGTGCCCTGAATAATGACAATCAGCAAGTAATAAACTGCCGAAAGCAACAAGGGGTTGAGCACTAACCACAACTGTCCAAAAACTGAGTCGAAGTGCTGCTCCCGTAGCTCTGAGCGTGAGTATTCAGCGATAAAAGTTCGCCGCGACCAAAGGGATTTCCAATAGCGCCGAAGTGGTGGCAGACCAGCCCTAAAGGGTTCGAAAACTTGAAGTGGGGCGCTCACGGTCGTAAGGCTACCTCAGGAACAAGTGAGTTCGGCGAAGTAAGAAAGCCAGTCCCCCAGGAAAAATGCATGGTCAGAAGAATAAGGGGCATTGCAACAAATTCGCTTAAAGATTCTGAGATTTTGAAAGATGCAATCAGTATAAATAAGCCATATACAAGGGCGGGTAATAGAAAAATCGTTCCAAAATTTAGCCCAAGAACTATCGAAGTGATCGTAGCAAGCACGGTAAATGGCGGAGCTAAATATCGGTAGTTAATTGTTCCCTCATGTCGGCGTGAAACTACACGTCGCCATCGCCCATATTCAAAGTACTGTTTAGCTAAAGCTTTGACGGTCGAACGCGGTCTATATGTAACAACTAAACGTGGATCAAAATACACAAGTCCCCCGGCAGCACGTAAGCGGTAATTTAGTTCCCAATCTTGCGCACGAGTAAAACGCTCATCAAAGCCGCCCGCAGCAACAAGTGCTTCTTTTCTAAATACGCCTAAATAGACAGTGTCGACTTCGCCGGCGGAACCACCAGTATGAAAACGAGATGCACCTACACCGAGCGGACTACGCATTGCATGTGCAACTGCAGATTCAAAAATACTCTCACCAACAGCCGCCATCACACCGCCAACATTTACGGCGCCGGTTTCACTTAATACTTGAAAAGCAAGTGACAAATAATCAGTTGGAATCTGTGCATGCCCATCTACACGCGCAATAATCGAGTAGCGCGATGCAGCAACTGCGATATTTAAACCTGCGGCCGTACGTCCACTGGGATTGGAAACGACCACAACACGTGAATCCTTGGCTGAAAGACGCTTAGCAATTGCTTCAGTTCCATCGGCAGAGGGGCCAATCGCTACTATGACCTCTAGCGTGCCATTAAAATCCGACAATAAAATCGCATTCACAGCTGACTCTAAATACTTGGCTTCGTTCAGAACAGGCAAGATCACCGAGATTTCTCGCCTCGGTGAGCCAAATAACTCATTTGCTGATGTCGTCATAACCCCACCACCGTATCGCTCAAGTAGTCTTCGCCTGTGAAAGCGACGCGACCTATACGAATTATTACATCACTATCTATAGCCGTTGTCGCAATTTCAGCTATTTCATGGCTTGGGCTTGGTCACGTAAGTGGTGCAATTAATCGTATCGATGTTTTTGGCTCACTCTCCAAACGTCCTGATAAACCAAATACTGCGCTTAACTATCTGCTTGTAGGTTCTGACACGCGCGTAGGGCTTACTAAAGAACAATCTAAACTTTTACGTGTTGGAACAACTAAGAGTGCTGCAGGTGCGCGCTCTGACACAATGCTCTTAATCCACATAAGCAAGTCTCGCGACAAGGCAACGATTATTTCAATTCCTCGAGATTCACTTGTCACAATCCCTGCACATCAATCTTCTTTATATAAAAATCGAACTGTCGCAGCCGCAAAGGGAAAAATTAATGCAGCTTATGCTTGGGGTGGCGCACCATTACTGATTCAAACAATTGAACAAGAGACTGGCGTTCGCATAGACCATTACGTTGAAATTGGTTTTGCAGGTTTTGCCGGAATGGTTGATGCGCTAGGTGGGATTCAGGTTTGTACAAAGAGAAATATCAACGATCCAAATAGCCACTTAATTTTAGAGGCTGGTATTCACACTCTTGATGGTGTCGAAGCCCTTAAATATGTTCGTACACGTGATTTTGATGGCATGGGTGACCTCGGACGTATGCAACGTCAGCAACAGTTTATGAGCGCTGTTTTGCGAAAAGTTACCAGCACGGGTGTGCTTCTCAATCCAATTAAGTTGGTCAACTTTTTCAATGCGGCAATCGCAACGGTTCAAACTGATACTCAACTCAATCGCAGTGACCTAATAACTTTAGCTAAACAGCTCAAAAACCTTTCGGCAAGTAAAGTACGAACGTTGACTATTCCACTTGGCAATGCAAATGCACGCGTTCCCGGTTTAGGATCTGTGGTTACGTGGGACAAGGTATTAGCGCCAGATCTCTTTAATCGACTGCGTGAAGATTTACCCCTAGTTGATGAAGTTACGCCTTCCCCGTCAGCATCATCGAGTAGTTCTGCGACCCCAACTGTGATTGATAAGTTCAAGACTCGTACCGCCGATGAAAACCCTTGTGGCGCGCTGAAGTAAACTCACCACCATGGATTTAACTCTCTCGGTTGTTGGCTGCGGATACCTCGGCGCAACTCATGCTGCATGTATGTCATCCCTTGGTTTCACCGTCATTGGTGTCGATACTGATCCTGACAAAGTTGCCATGCTCTCCCGCGGTGAACTTCCATTTTATGAGCCTGGCTTAGATACCCTGCTAGCTCAAGAGATGAAGACTGGTCGACTCTCTTTTACAACTGATTTTTCTGCCGTAGCAGATGCTGATGTTCACTTTGTATGTGTAGGAACTCCACAGAGTAAAGATGGATTAGCTGCTGATCTAACTTACGTAAAAGCAGCCGTGGCGGCAATTGCACCTTACTTAAAAGAAGGGGCATTGGTCGTTGGCAAGTCGACAGTTCCAGTTGGTACTGCTCAATCACTTCGAAGTGAACTTGCCCTATCTGCTCCTCAAGCAGATTTAGCGTGGAACCCAGAGTTCCTGCGCGAAGGTTTTGCTGTTGAAGATACGCTGACACCAAACCGACTTGTTGTTGGTGTAGCAAATGATCGTGCAGAAGAGATTCTTAAAACGGTTTATGAACCAGTGATTGCACTTGGAACACCGTGGATTAGAGCAGATCTTCCGACAGCAGAACTAGTCAAAGTTGCAGCTAATTCATTTCTAGCAACGAAGATTTCTTTCATCAATGCGATGGCCGAAGTGTGCGAGGCTGCTGGTGGTGACGTTACTGTGCTTGCAAAAGCTATCGGTTATGACCCACGCATCGGAAGTCGTTTCTTACAAGCAGGTATCGGTTTCGGTGGAGGCTGTTTGCCTAAAGATATCCGCGCATTTATGGCTCGTGCTGAAGAGCTTGGTGCAAAGCAGGCACTGGAATTTCTTCGCGAAATCGATGCGATTAATCTCCGAGCACGTCAGCGTGTAATCGATGTTGTTCGCAGTGAGCTATCTGAGGATTTAACTCAATACAAGATCGCAGTATTGGGAGCTACATTCAAACCCGATAGCGATGATGTGCGTGACTCCCCAGCCTTAGATATAGCAGCTCAGTTGCAAGCTGCAGGTGCAACCGTGGTAGTTCATGATCCTAAAGGAATCGAGCCTGCACGAAAGCGCTTTCCGAATCTTCAGTATTCAGAGAACGTTACAGAGTGTGTCAAAGCTGCCGATTTAATTTTGCACTTAACTGAATGGCGTGAGTACCGTGAATTAGATCCAGCAAGCCTTGGGCCCTTGGTTAAAAACAAGATTCTTATAGATGGACGCAACGCTTTAGACCGAGAGTTGTGGCGTAAAGCTGGTTGGAAGTTCCACGCACTAGGACGCTCCGATTAACGAAGCAGCTACTATCGAGGCGATTCTTGGGATGAAGACCTGGGCGATAGTAGGACTTGGCAATAATCCAGAACGTGCCGCCTTCGGTGTCGCAAAGTTATTGCAGGATAAAGGTCATCAGATTATTCCGGTGTATCCACGAGCCGAAGAGGTACATGGAGAAAAGGGATATAAAACTCTTGAAGAGATTCCAGTATCTGTCGACGTTGTAGATTGTTTTGTAAACTCATCCCTTGTAGGAAAAGTTGTTGATCAAGCAATTACTATCGGTGCCAAAGCAGTCTGGCTACAGTTAGATGTAATCGATGAAGACGCTATTGCTCGTGCTGAGGCCGCTGGATTACTTACAGTGATGAATCGTTGTCCTGCAATTGAATATAGGCGCTAGAAGCCGGTCTTTTGGTTTCTTCGGGAGTTTAAATTTGCACCTTTTGCTTTCGCAACTGAATTGATCTCTTTCAGAGCATTGCTAACTTTTGCACGTACGTCTGTGTCGGATACTCCTAAAATACGGGCGGCCAGTAGTGCGGCATTTTTTGCATTACCTACACCTACAGTTGCAACTGGAACTCCTGCTGGCATCTGCACTATAGATAGCAGGGAATCCATTCCATCAAGATTTTTTAGGGCGATAGGCACGCCAATGACTGGAAGTGTCGTTAGTGATGCGACCATACCTGGCAAATGTGCTGCGCCTCCGGCTCCAGCGATAATTACTTTATAACCTTTTGAAGCAGCACTCTGCGCAAACTCCACCATTTCAAGTGGCATACGATGAGCTGAAACAACATCAGCATCGAAAGAAATTCCCAAATCTTCCAAAACTTTGGCGGCATCTTCCATAACGGGCCAATCTGAATCTGAACCCATGATGATTGCAACATCACTCATCGACTTCTCCGCTCATGTAATCAAGGGCATGCTGAACTTCTTGGGTTAATTCTACGATGTCATCACCCAGTAAATTTACGTGGCCAATTTTGCGACCTTTTCGAGCCTCTTTCTTATAGTGGTGGAACTTCAGACGAGGATTCCGGGCCATCAAATGTAAATATGGTCGATACATATCGGAATTATCCTGCCCCAAAATGTTTCCCATGACAGCGAGTGGGGCGGTCATTGAAGGATCACCCAATGGGAGATCTAAGACTGCCCGTAAATGTTGTTCGAACTGACTCGTTTGCGAGCCTTCAATTGTCCAGTGACCTGAGTTATGGGGTCGCATTGCGAGTTCGTTAACAAAAAGCTGCGAGCCTTTAACAAAGAGTTCAACTGCCATTACGCCAACAACCCCAATTTCTTGTGCAATATCGAGGGCTAACTTCTGCGCTTTCTCACTTAACTCTGCCGATAGCGCAGGGGCGGGAGAAATAGTCATTGTACAAATACCATCTTTTTGTATCGTTTGCGTTGGTGCCCACGTTGTTGCTTGACCATGTGGTGAGCGCCCAACCATAACGGCAATTTCATAATCAAAATCGACTAGCTCTTCGATTAATACCCGCCCCAATTGCGTCATGATTTCACTTAGCTCGTCTTCAGAATCAACTTTCCACACTCCTCGACCGTCGTACCCACCAGAAATTGCCTTAGCAATCAGCGGGTATCCACTTACACCTGCAGCGCTAGTTGCAACGTAAGATTTTGGAGCTGGAAAATTAGCCAACCTCTCGCGCATGTGGGCTTTATCTTGTGAATATATAAAGGCTTGAGAACTTGGTCTAACAACTATTCCAGCAACTTCCAAAGATTTGATAATACTTAGAGGGACTAGTTCGTGTTCGAAAGTTACTACATCGCACTTTTTTGCAAAGCTTAAAACTGTTTCAAGATCGCGATAATCACCAACAATGTGGTTTGCAATTTGAGCTGCAGAATCATTTGAGTCCTGGGCAAGTATCAAAAGGTTAATGCCCAATGCCTCTGCCGGCGCAATACTCATGCGCGCTAATTGGCCAGCACCAATGATTCCTACGGTAGGAAAGGTATCGCTCACTGGGTTATCGTAGATGAATAATGTCTGCCGCAAGAACATGAACTCCATCGGCCAATATCAACTCACCGCTAGCAGATATAGATACGGCAGTACCACCATGGACTTTCCCGTCGGGATAATGCACTTCTACACTCTGCCCAAGTGTTGCGCTCATGCCCGCATAAACAGCCCAAATTTCATCGCTTCCTTGATCCCACTGAGTGAAGTTTTTTTCGAAAGTTGCGAGAAGATTAGTAAGGAGTTCATTGCGAGAAATACGGAGAGAACCTTCAATGGCAAGTGAAGTTGCTTGCAGGATTGGTAGTTCATTCACTTGCATCCCAACATTGATTCCGATGCCAATAACTATTCCGTCATCAGCTATTTGAGCAATTAAACCCGAAATCTTTTTTTCATTTATTAAAATATCATTTGGCCATTTAACGCGCGCATTAACTTCCGATAAAGTCTGTGCAACACTCACGCCAGCGATTAATGGAATCCATCCCCAATCACTGCTATCCCGAGAAGGTTTGATATAAAAAGAAAATAACAAAGCAGAGCCAGGCGGAGCTTCAAAAGTTCGGGTAAGTCGGCCACGACCGGAACTTTGAAAATCTGCAACAATTACATCGCCGGCTTGGGCGCGACCTTGTGTAACTAATTCAATTAGATCACTCTGCGTTGAAGCCGTGAGTTCAACCACGCTTACTCGCCAGTACTGCGCCAAATTGGCATTGATGGCTCGACTATCTAGCGGCGCTCTTAGCATTTCTATGTCCACGCCTAGTACCGTAGGGGTATGAGTCGTGATCTGCATACAACTGCCGGAAAAATCGAAGATCTGCGCGCCCGTGTTGAAGAGGCAGTTCATGCCGGTTCAGCCCGTGCGGTCGAAAAGCAGCATGCCAAAGGCAAGCACACCGCTCGAGAGCGCATTGAAATGCTTGTCGATGAAGATTCTTTTACTGAGATAGATGAGTTTGCAAGACATCGATCAACTCAGTTTGGCATGGAACAAAATCGCCCCTACGGAGATGGCGTTGTAATTGGAACTGCCACCGTTGATGGCCGACCTATCGCCTTGTACTCACAGGATTTTACGATTATGGGTGGCTCCTTAGGTGAAGTTCATGCTGAAAAAATTGTAAAGATTGCCGAGTTTGCCCTTAAGAGCGGAATTCCACTGGTCGGCATTAATGATTCAGGTGGCGCGCGTATTCAAGAAGGTGTGGCCTCATTATCCGGTTACGGAAAAATCTTTCGCCTCAATACCCGTTCTTCAGGTGTGATTCCTCAAATCTCACTGATTCTTGGTCCATGCGCTGGTGGTTCGGCTTACTCACCTGCGCTTACTGATTTCACGGTTATGGTCAATGAAACATCACACATGTTTATCACTGGTCCAGATGTCATTAAAACGGTAACGGGTGAAGAAGTGGGAATGGAAGAGCTCGGTGGTGCGCGCACGCATAACACTCGAACTGGTAACTCTCACTACTTAGCAGAAAGTGAAGCTGATGCTATCGACTATGTAAAAGCGCTACTTTCATATTTACCATCAAATAATATGGATAGCTCGCCTCATCTTCCGCCGACAGAGTCCCTAGAGAAAAAAGCAAGTGATCTTGCTCTTGATGCTCTTATTCCTGATAGTCCAAATCAGCCGTATGACATGAAAATACTGATACAAGCACTAGTCGATGAGGGTGAATTCCTTGAAGTGCACGCACTTTATGCACCAAACATAGTTGTAGGTTTTGCGCGCATCGAAGGTGAATCCATTGGAATTATTGCCAATCAACCATCTCAACTTGCTGGCACTTTAGATATCAATTCAAGTGAAAAAGCTGCACGTTTCTTGCGCTTTTGTGATGCTTTTAATATTCCAATTTTGACACTTGTCGATGTTCCTGGATTTTTACCTGGAACAGAACAAGAATGGGATGGAATCATTCGACGCGGAGCAAAACTGCTTTATGCCTATGCTGAGGCATCAGTGCCGCTGGTAACTTTAATTACGAGAAAAGCATATGGTGGTGCCTTTATCGTGATGGGTTCAAAGTATCTGGGTAGCGATATTAACTTTGCTTGGCCAAGTGCAGAGATTGCAGTCATGGGCGCTCAAGGTGCGGTCAATATTCTCTACCGAAAAGAGTTAGCCGATGCCCAGGATCCGGCGGCAAAGCGAGCAGAACTCGTAAATGAATACAACGAATCACTAGCTAATCCTTATCATGCCGCTGAGCGAGGAACAATTGACACAGTGATTGAGCCAAATCAATCACGGGCATACATCACAAAGGCCTTTAGAACGTTGAGGACTAAGCGAGATACCTTGCCGGCCCGCAAACATGGAAATATTCCACTGTAGTGAAATATTCAATAGTTCGAGGCACTCCGACGGCCGATGAATTAAAGGCCATTGAGCATGCCATGGCATCACATAAACGTGAAGAGCTCGTACCTACGATTAGAAAAAGTGGATTCGGGCGCCCACAACTTCGCAAACCTATGAATATACATTTCCGCTTTGGGCGCACAAAGTAGTCCATCAATGCCAAAGATTATTTTAGCTTCTGCCTCTACCTCACGTCGACGATTGCTCGAATCTGCCGGTTTATCAATTACGGTAAAAGTTAGTCATGTTGATGAAGAGACGGAGTTTTTTAACGCACTTTCTCCTTCCGACATGGTTGTTGCACTTGCAATAACCAAGGCCCATACGATTCGTGAGCAATTAGATTTCCCAGCAATTATTATTGGTTGTGATTCAACTTTTGAATTCGAAGGTCAATCACTTGGTAAGCCCGTCGAACCGGAAATCGCACAAGAAAGAGCTAAGCGCGTTCAAGGAAAATCCGGACTTTTGCACACTGGACACTGTGTAATTGATACTTCTAAAGATCGTGAAATTTCAAGCATTGTCACAACTAAAGTCACTTTCGATTCAATGACTGATGATGAAATTACCGATTACGTTGCAAGTGGTGAACCTTTACATGTTGCCGGTGGATTCACTCTAGATGGTTTTAGCTCACCTTTTATTCCACAAATAGAGGGTGATTACACAAATGTTGTTGGAATCTCCATGCCATTTATACGTAAGGCTATGGCTCAGCTTGGCTATACGTGGCCAGAAGTTAAGTTGATGCGATGAGAAGGGTTCTTATAGCTAACCGTGGTGAAATTGCAGTTCGCGTTATGCGAGCATGTAAAGATCATGGCCTAGAGTCTGTAGCCGTATATTCTGATGAAGACCGTGATGCTATTCACGTAACAATGGCCGACTCAGCCTTTTCATTGCAAGGGACGTCTGCAACACAAACGTATTTAAATATTGAAAAACTCATTGACGTAGCTAAGCAATCCGGAGCCGATGCAGTTCATCCTGGCTATGGTTTTTTATCAGAGAACGCTAACTTTGCCCAAGCTGTCATTGACGCTGGATTGATATGGATTGGACCACCTCCTGCAGCAATTCGTGCGCTTGGGGATAAAGTCTCTGCCCGAAAAATTGCGTCTAAAGCTGGCGCACCTTTGGTTGCTGGAACTAAGGATCCGGTTGCTGGACATGCTGAAGTCACAGCCTTTGCGCAAGAACATGGACTCCCCGTTGCCATTAAAGCTGCACATGGCGGTGGTGGTCGTGGCTTAAAGGTTGCACGCACGATGGAAGAGATTCCTGAACTCTTTGACTCCGCAGTCCGTGAAGCGATTTCAGGATTTGGCCGAGGTGAGTGTTTTGTTGAGCGATATCTAGATAAGCCACGCCACGTTGAGACACAAGTGCTTGTCGATATGCATGGGCACGCCGTTGTTGTAAGTACGCGTGACTGCTCATTGCAGCGTCGCCACCAGAAACT
>WLHW01000025.1 GCA_009702525.1 Actinomycetota bacterium | reverse complement strand
GCAGCAACTAACCGCCCAGCTATCGAGGCTCCAGGTGGCGGAACAGGTCGTCGTAAAGAGGCAGTTGCACGCGTTCGCCTAGTACCAGGTACTGGCAAGTGGGTTGTTAATGGAAAGACTTTAGAAAATTACTTCCCAAACAAGGTTCACCAACAATCAGTCTCAGAGCCATTTCGCACGGTAGGTGCTGAAAACCAATACGATGTTTTCGCTCGCATCAATGGTGGCGGAGTTTCTGGTCAAGCTGGCGCACTTCGTTTAGGTGTTGCACGTTCATTGAATCAGATTGATGAAGAAGCTAATCGTCCAGCACTTAAAAAGGCTGGGTTCTTATCACGTGATGCACGTGTTATTGAGCGCAAGAAGTACGGCCTAAAGAAGGCACGTAAGCGTTCTCAATACAGCAAGCGCTAATTCACTTTTAAACGAGGGAGTTCCAATGGCACTCTTTGGTACCGATGGAATTCGCGGCTTAGCCAATAGCGAACTCACCGCAGAAATTGCACTAGATGTCTCTGTTGCCGCTGCCCACATATTGGTTGAGAGCTCATCAAATAAAGACCATCAGCCAACGGCCATTGTTGGTCAAGATTCACGCGCATCGGGTGAGTTTCTAGAAGCTGCCGTTGTCGCAGGTTTAACTAGCGCTGGAATCAACGTCTATCGTGTTGGTGTTTTACCAACTCCTGCGATTGCACATTTAGTTGCAGAAACTAAGGCAGATCTAGGCGTGATGATTAGCGCTTCGCATAATCCAATGCCAGATAATGGAATCAAATTATTTGCTCGCGGTGGCGGAAAGTTGGATGATGCAATCGAGGCACGTATTGAAGCTCGCATGGGTGAGGATTGGAAACGTCCAACTGGACGAGGTGTAGGCCGAGCGATTAATGATGACACTGCAACTGAACGGTATTTAAAGCATGTGCTTGCATCGGTTGAAACTCCGCTTAAAGGTTTGAAGATTGTTGTTGACTGCGCCAACGGTGCTTCATCTTTTGTTGCACCAGAGGCTTACCGCCGTGCAGGTGCAGAGGTCATTGCAATCTTTAATCAACCTGATGGCTGGAATATCAATGATGATTGTGGCTCTACACATTTGCACCAGCTGCGCTCAGCTGTACTTAAAGAGGGTGCCGATGTTGGAATCGCACATGATGGCGACGCCGATAGATGTTTAGCAATTGATGCCACTGGCAATGAAATCGATGGCGATCATATTTTAACAATTTTGGCACGTGGATTTAAAGCTCGTGGAAAACTTAATAAGAACACTGTTGTTGGAACGGTAATGAGCAACCTTGGTTTTATGCATGCGATGAAAGAGTGCGGAATCGACGTCGTAACAACTCCAGTTGGCGATCGCTATGTTCTAGAAAATATGATTGCCAATGATTATTCACTTGGCGGAGAACAATCTGGCCATGTCATCATGCGCGACTTAGCGAACACAGGTGATGGCGTACTAACCGCACTTCAACTTTTGCAAGAGGTAGTGCGCACTGGTACAACTCTGCATAAGCTAGCGGCAACTATGGTCCGCTTTCCACAAGTTCTCATCAACGTAAAAGATGTAAATAAAGCTAAATTGAATGAATCTGCAGTCATTGCCGCTGCCGTTAAATCTGCCGAAGAGCGTTTAGGCGATAGTGGACGAGTTTTATTGCGCGCATCAGGAACCGAGGCCCTCGTTAGAGTCATGGTTGAAGCCGCCAGTGATAACCTTGCCGAAGAAATTGCTCGTTCACTTGCAGATGTAGTTAAAGCCGAACTGGGGTAGTAATAAATGTGCGGAATTGTGGGATACACCGGACCGCAATCTGCCGTTACCCCGCTCATCGAGGGGCTTCGTAGACTTGAATATCGTGGTTATGACTCGGCAGGAATTGCCCTTGGAACTCCAGGCACATTATTTATTGAAAAGAAGGCTGGCAAGCTCGCTAATTTAGAAAATGCTTTAGATTCTTCGCTTCCCATCGTTCACTCTGGGATCGGTCACACACGTTGGGCTACACATGGTGGGCCCACTGATCGCAACGCTCATCCGCACGTTGATAACGATGGCAAGTTAGCGGTTATCCATAATGGAATTATTGAAAACTACACTGAGCTGAGAGCAAATCTTGAATCGCGTGGGCACAAATTTTCATCACAAACCGACACTGAATCTGTTGCGCATCTATTGAGCGATCTTCGCAAACAACATAACGGAGATCTGTCTGCGGCCATGCGCGAGGGCGTTAAGGCCTTGCGAGGCTCTTTTACTTTAGTTGCCATACATGCCGATGCACCCGATGTTGTTGTTGGAGTTCGCCGAAATTCTCCGCTAGTCGTTGGCCTTGGTGTTAATGAAAACTTTATGGCATCCGATGTTGCAGCCTTTATTGACTACACCAAGCGTGCAGTTGAGTTAGGCCAAGATGAAGTAGTCACAATAACTCCTACGTCAGTTCATATTACCGATTTAGAGGGTAAAGAAATAACGCCTAAAGAGTATGAGATTTCATGGGATGCATCTGCCGCACAAAAAGGTGGATTTACTCACTTCATGCTAAAAGAGATTTATGAGCAACCTAAAGCAGTAGCAGATACTTTGATTGGCCGTTTAAGCGATAACAAGCAGATTCTGCTTGATGAGTTACGCATGAGCGCAGATGAGATTCGATCTATTAAAAAGATTGTTGTTATCGCGTGCGGAACCGCGTATCACGCTGGCATGGTTGCTAAATATGCAATTGAAAAGTGGGCCAAGATTCCCGTAGAAGTTGAGATTGCCAGCGAATATAGATATCGCGATCCAATTATTAATTCGGGAACACTTGTCATTGCAATCTCACAATCAGGTGAAACTATGGATACGTTGATGGCAGTGCGCCATGCAAAGGCTGCAGGTGCACGGGTCTTGGCAATTTGTAATACTAATAGTTCAACTATTCCACGTGAATCCGATGCGGTTCTGTACACACACGCTGGTCCAGAAATTGCGGTTGCATCAACAAAAGCATTGCTAACTCAAATGATTGCCGTCTATTTGATTGGCCTGCATTTAGCTCAAGTCAATGGATCTTTAAGTGACAAAGAAGTTGTGAGTTTATACAACGAACTTTTGGAACTTCCAGGAAAGATTGAACAGATTCTAGAAACCGTTGAACCTTTACGTGCACTCACGCGGAGTTTTGCCAGTAACAACATCGTTCTATTTTTAGGTAGGAATATTGGTTATCCCGTTGCACTTGAAGGTGCGCTGAAATTAAAAGAGCTGGCTTATATTCATGCCGAAGGTTTTGCAGGAGGCGAGCTCAAGCACGGACCAATCGCCCTTATCGATCAAGGCACTCCCGTCATAGCGATCTTGCCGGCAGGTCATGAGCATGCACTCGATGAAAAGATGCTGAGCAATATTCAAGAGGTTAAGGCGCGCGGAGCTCGAGTAATCGTTATTGCCGAAGAAGGCGCAACGGTTGAAGGCGCAGAACATATTATTCGAATACCAGTTGTTCCGGCGTTATTTCAGCCTGTACTTGCAACAGTTCCACTGCAGGTTTTTGCCTATGAAATGGCTGTAGCACGTGGCAATGATGTCGACCAGCCACGAAATTTAGCTAAGTCAGTAACGGTGGAATAAATGCGCAAGGCGCAAATGTTTCGTGCACTTCGGTGGTCTTCTTTACTTTTTGTGGGCTTTCTTATTGTTACCCAACAAGTTATTAGTTATGGGCCATTAGTAAATTTTGATAATCATGTGAATAGAACACACAGACCACGCTTTGATGGTTTTTCAGGATTTGTTTTACGCAGACTTGATGACCTTGGTCTTCGTTGGTTAACTGCAACTGTGTTATTACTCGCGGCCGCATTCATCGCCTATAAATTTAAGACGTGGCGTCCGTTAAATTTGGCTCTACTCTCACTCCTTGCTTTGAATGCAGTAGTTGGAGTATTTAAAATCTTTTTGGGTCGCACAAAGCCACGCGATGGCTTTGATCTTTTGCATGCAGGAGGTATGTCCTATCCCAGTGGCCATGCATCAAATGCAGTTCTGTCCTGGGGGATTTTGGCGTACTTAATTTACAGATATGCGCGTGTTGATAGATTTCAAGGACGTTTGGCTAGTTCAGGCGTAGTACTTATCTCGTTAACGATTTGTATCGTCTCTTTGATTCGTCACACGCACTGGTTTACCGATTTATTGGGTGGGCTGTTTATTGGTTCATCTCTCTTGGTCGCCGTCATTGCGGTCGATCGCTACGTTCCTTCAAAGAGCCAACTGCACTAGGCTTAATCCATGATTGATGGGATCGGAATCGATGTGGTTGATATCGAGCGCTTTAAATCTTCCATCGAACGCACTCCTGGCCTGCTGACTAAGCTTTTTACCTCTGCAGAAGCAGCTAAACCTGTTCACTCTTTAGCTGCACGTTTTGCCGCCAAAGAGGCGCTTTATAAGGCGCTTAATGCAGGCAAAGGGTTGCCCTGGCATGATGCCGAAGTTATTAACTTGGAAAGCGGTAAGCCGGCATTTCTCTTTCGTGGAGAAATCGCTGATTTAGTTGATGGTGCCATCGTCCATCTCTCGCTTTCTCACGATGCAGGTATTGCATCTGCCATGGTGATTGTAGAGCGCAGCTAATGGAACATCGCGCAGAAGCACGAGTTGACGTATCGGCAATCGCAGCAAACATTGCCTTATTGAAATCTCGATCTGCTGTGGAACTTTTAGCAGTAGTTAAAGCAGATGCATATGGTCATGGATTAATTGAAGTAGGTCTTGCCGCTGAACGTGCAGGAGCAGATTGGTTAGGCGTTGCATTGCTAGAAGAAGCAATCTTACTTCGCACGCGTGGGATTCGTATTCCAATTCTGGCGTGGCTAGTTTCACCCGGATCAGATTTTAAATCTGCTGTCACTCACGATATTGATGTAGCCATCTCTTCGGTAATGGCTTTCAATGAGATTGCATCCTTAAAAGTAAAGCCACGAGTTCATATAGAAGTTGACACCGGTATGACACGAGGTGGTTTTCTAGATGAGTGGCAAGAATTTTTAACTTTAGATTTATCTCAAATTGAAATTGCTGGAGTTTTTTCACACTTTGCTCGAGCCGATGAGCCAAATAAAAAACAAAATATTGATCAGCTGAAGCGATTTAATGAGATGGTCGCAGACTTAGCTGCAGTTGGTATCAACCCGCCGATAAAGCATCTATCTAATTCAGCGGCAACGTTAATGAATCACGATGCAGCTTTTGATTTAGTACGTACAGGTATCGCACTCTATGGATTAAGTCCTGATGTGAACACGCTCGGTTCAAGCAAAGATTTAGGTTTACAGCCTGCAATGCAGTTGCGTGCCAAACTTCACTTAGTGAAATCAGTACCAGCTAATTCACCAGTTGGTTATGGAGCAACAGCAACTACACAATCGGCTACCAAACTAGGCGTCGTGGCCATGGGCTACGCCGATGGAATTCCCCGTAACGCCCAAGGCGCTGGGGTTGCTTTTGAGGGTGAAAAAGCACCGATAATCGGCCGCGTCTCGATGGATCAATTTGTAGTCGACCTAGGCCCGGACTCATCGGCTCAATCAGGTGATTGGGTTGTTGTTTTTGGTGATGGCTCTCATGGTGACTACACGGCCGATGATTGGGCACGTGCATGTGGCTCAATAAATTATGAAATCACCACGCGGATTGGACCTCGTGTGCCTAGAATCTATTCACCTCATGTCTACTAAAACTGCAGCGTTGCGTGTCGATGGAGTAACAGTCTCCTTTGGCGGTCTTCGGGCTCTCAATGATGTGTATTGTGAAATTGGTCAAAATGAAGTTGTAGGTTTGATCGGCCCTAATGGTGCGGGCAAGACGACATTATTTAACGCACTCTGTGGAATCGTTACACCGGATGAGGGAAAGTTCTTTTTGAATGGAAAAGAGCGCGGATTTCCCCGTACAGATAATTTAGTTGACCTAGGGATTGCGCGTACCTTGCAGGGGGTTGGCCTCTTTGGTGATTTAACTGTTCTTGAAAACGTCATGATTGGTGCCCAACATTTAGCACAAACTGGATTAATTTCTGCAGCCTTTGCCCGCAACGGCAAAGATGAGAATCGAATTCGAGAGCGCGCGCGCATTGCTTTAGAACGTGTCTACGCTGGCGGACTTGCAGATCGTCGCGCAGACACACTTTCTTATCCAGATACCAAGCGTGTGGCAATTGCGCGAGCACTCGTTAGCGAGCCTTCAATTTTGATGTTAGATGAACCCGCAGGCGGATTAGGCCCGCAAGATATTGAGTGGATGAATCTTTTAATTCGTAATCTAAGTGCTCATATGTCAGTACTTCTAGTCGAGCACCATATGGACGTCGTTATGAGCGTATGTAGCAAGTTATATGTGCTCAATTTTGGTGAAGTAATTTCAAGCGGCGACGCTGAAACAGTTAGACGCGATCCTGCTGTTATAGCCGCCTATCTGGGAACGAGTGCGTAGATGACACTGACAGTAAATGAGCTAACAATTCATCATGGGGCAATCTGTGCCATTAGTGATGTCTCTTTTACTGTGCCTAAAGGCCAATTAACGGCGGTAATTGGGGCCAATGGTGCAGGAAAGACAACTTTATTGCGCACGCTTTCTGGCCTGAATAAATCCACCCACGGCACTGCAACCTGGAATGAGCATAATCTTTTGCATTCAAAGCCAGAGACAATTGTGAGGCATGGAGTCTCACACGTATCTGAAGGTAAGGCAGTAATTCCGGAGTTGAGTGTTGTGGAAAATCTTGAACTTGGTGCAATTTGGCGTAAGAATAAAAAAGAAGCCGCTGAGAGCAAAGCTGCAGTAACAGATATTTTTCCGCGCCTTGGTGAGAGACTCAATCAACGGGCAGATACTTTGTCGGGTGGTGAGCGTCAGATGTTAGCAATTGGCAGAGCGCTCATGTCCAAACCTGAGTTGCTATTGCTCGATGAACCATCGTTAGGTCTTGCACCTTTAGTAGTGGAACAGATTTTTCAAACGATTAGAGATTTAACTACCACAATGGGTTTAACTGTAGTTCTTGTTGAACAAAATGCTATGGGCGCCCTGAAGATTGCAGATCAGGGAATAGTTTTGAATTTAGGTAAAGTCGCTGTTACTGGAACTGCCCAGTCACTCATAGCCGATCCGCAAGTGCGCGCGGCTTATTTGGGGTACTAATCATGTTTCAACTATTAAATACAATTTTGATTGGCATTACTGCCGGTGCTATTTATTCGCTTATGGCTACTGCAATTGTTTTAGTATGGCGTAGTACTCGAGTAATCAACTTTGCTCAAGCTGGAATGGCGCTCCTATCGACATATTTTGGGTATGAAGCGATGGTGCATTTCAATTCATTTTGGATTGCACTACCAGTTGCTATGGTTGGTGGAGCGGCTGTAGCTGCTTTAATTGAATTAGTATTTATGCGCTTGTTAGTTAAAAGAAGTTCGACCGGCCCAATCGCTGCTGTTGCTCCAATAATTGCAACTTTAGGCTTACTAGGATTAATCAAAGGTCTCATAAGTACATTCTGGGGCGGTGCAGATGTACGTTTAGTAGGGCCGGTAACAAATATTGGCTACAGTATTGGAGATAAGACTCTGGCCTTTTCCCCCCTCAAACTACTCACTTTATGCACTGTTGTGGTTCTAATGCTTTTACTAACCGTACTATTTCAAAAAAGTAATATTGGTTTGTCACTTCGCGCATCAGCATACTCACCCGAGATTGCACGACTTTCTGGAGTCAAAGTAGATTTTGTCCGCACTCTTGGCTGGTCACTTGCAGGCGCATCTGGCGCAGTTGCCGGTATGTTCCAAACAGTAAATGGAAACGGTGCATTTTCGCCCGAGTCCATAGAATTTTCCCTCTTGCTTATTTCTGGTTTTATTGCCGCCATCATCGGAGGGCTCGAGAGTTTAATTGGCGCAGTAATCGGGGGACTTGTGTTGGGATTAGTTGTCTCATTTGTTCTTATGTATATCAGCAGCTCACTATTTTTTATCGCACCGTTTCTTATCTTGCTTATCATTCTATTTATACGCCCTCAGGGAATTATTGGAGTCAAGGCGGCCAGACGTGGATAAGTTAAAAGGTGCAAATAAATTAGGGTTGTATGTAGTTTCTGGTTTTATTCTTTTTCTTCTTGGCAATAGAGTTGATGAGCTTCGCGTATACCAGGGTGCATCAATTGCTGTTTTTGTAGTTGCGATCTCTTCAATTATTTTACTCACTGGTTATTCGGGTCAAGTTTCACTCGGTCATGGTGCTTTAATGGCGATTGGTGCCTACAGTGCTGTAATTTCCAGAAATAGTTTTCATACTCCTGTAATTCTTACATTTGTTATTGCAGTCTTAATTGCGGCAATTGGAGGAGCTTTATTGGGCGCTGCAGCTGCACGTCTGTCAGGACCATATTTAGCTGGTACAACTCTTGCATTAGCAATTGGATTACCGTCGCTGGCAAATCAATTTTCGATTTTAGGCGGAGAGCAAGGAATTTTCTTTGATGTAGGTTTTCCACCACCATCGTTGGGTGAAGGCTTTACTCAATACAAATGGTTTTTTTGGATTGCAGCTCTAGCAGCTCTCATTTCTATGTGGCTCGTGGCCAATATTTTGAGATCCAGGTTTGGACGAAATTGGAGAGCTGGGCGCAGCAATGAGACTGCAGCTGCCCTATCGGGAATCAACGTTTCTCGGTCAAAGATCTTGGCCTTCACCATCAGTGCTGGCGTAGCTGGCCTTGCGGGAGCACTCCTTTCCATGACAATTGGCATCGTCTCACCCAGTGCCTTCCCGCTTACCCTCTCATTTTCCCTATTAACGGGGGCGGTTCTCTCTGGCGTAAGTACCCTCTCAGGCGTCATGATTGGCGCTGTAACGTTGGTGGCAATCCCAGAAATTGCCGATGCCGTGGCGACACGTATTGGTGTTTCAGAGAGGCTCACTACAAATTTGCCCGGTTTGATGGTTAGTACGTTGTTGATTCTTACTGTTCTCTTTGTTCCAAATGGTCCAGTTGAGCAACACCGTACACGCCAAGCACGAAAAGCTGCACGAGAAAAGCATTAAAGCTCTACACAACCCTCGATGGAAGGAAACAAATGAAAGCAATGAATCGCAGGAAACTGTTTACAGTTTGCGCGACAATCGCAGTTGCCAGCCTTGCAGTCACTGCAATTCCGGCACAAGCAGCAGAAGTTGGAGTGAGCTCTTCTGAGATTAAACTCGGAATGACTCTTCCAATGACAGGAACCGCTTCTCCAGGCTACAACAAGATTCCTGGTGCAGTGAAGGCGTATTTTGATTACGTCAACGCAAATGGCGGTATCAATGGTCGCAAGCTGACTCTTGTTGTCAAAGATGACCAGTACGTACCTACATTGGCTGTTGCTAAGACTAATGAACTTATCTTAAAAGATAAGGTTATGGCGCTTTTGGCTCCATTAGGTACAGCAAATAACAAAGCGGTAGCTTCCGTCGTTAATCCAGGTGCTCGTGGAATTCCAACTCTTTTCGTTAATACTGGTTTTAGCGGTTTTGCTGATAAGAAGAAGTACCCAACTACTTTCTCATTACTTCCTTCTTACATCATGGAAGCCAAGATTATGGCCGAATACATTAAAGATAACTTTGCTGGAAAGAAATTGGGCTTGCTTTACCAAGATGACGACTTTGGTGATGACGCACTTGCTGGCTTTAAGCAGGCTGGACTCAACTTCGACGTCAAGGTTGCATATGCATCTGGCTCTCAAGGCGACAAGGTTAGCCCTGCACAGTGGGTAACTAAGTTGCAAGCTGGTGGCGCTGAAGTAGTAATTCTCTTCGGAGTTTCGAGTGCGACTGCTGCTGCTCTAGGAACAGCGTCAGTCATGAAATTTGCACCACAGTGGATCCTTGGATCCGTTGGTGGAGATGCAACAACTATTAAGGCCTCAGGCGTTCCAGCCGGAGTGCTTTATAACGCAGTAGGAGCATCATTTGCTCCAGCGACTACTGACACAGCCGATGAGTACGTCAAGCTGTTCCAGGAGATCTATTTGAAGGCAAACCCAACCGAGACTTTTGATAACAACGTCATGGTGGGAATGAACACTGCTTTCTTAACTGCTCAAGCGCTTAAGGCTGCTGGTACAAATCCAACTCGTAAATCTCTTATTGCCGCAATTGAAAAATCAGGCAAGAATTTTGCTAGCGCAGCACTTGTTCCATTGAACTACTCAACCACTAGCCACGTTGGATACAACGGTTATTGGTTTGGTAAGTACTCACCAACAGGAGATCTCAAGCCTGCAGGTGGCGTATACACCGTGTATACAACTGATTCAGGAAATGGCGCAGTTGTAAAGTCAACATATAAGCGTCCAGCAATGCCAGCGAAAGGATTACCTAACTAATGAAACTCTCATCTACTAAAGTTCGTTTCGTTGGATTTGTTTCAGCAGCGGCACTTATTACCGGAGTTCTTGTTTCGATTCCAGTTGCAGCAAACGCTGCACCTGCTTGCGATGGCAAATCTCCAGTTCAGTCGTGTGCTGGTGTAACTTCTGATGGTGCACCGTACTCAATGATGGTTCCAGCTAATTTCAATGGAACTGTTGCACTGTATTCACATGGATACCGCTACAACGTTGATATTCCAGCTGGAATCCCAATTGTTGGCGGCTACAAAATTACAAACACTCCCGAGCCAGTTCCTGGTGGCAATATGACCGTTGCCGGCTATCTCTTTAGCCAAGGCGTGGCCATTATAGGTTCAGGTTTTGCTCGTCAAGGGTGGAATTTAGATTCAGCTCTTGCTACAAATGTTGAACTGATCGACACATTCAAGAAGCAGTTCCCTACAACTAAGAAAGTTGTTGCATGGGGATCATCTCTTGGCGGTGCAATTACACAGGCACTTGCCGAAACACATCCAGAGTTAGTCTCTGCCGTTGCACCAATGTGTATGGCAGATACTTCAGTTAATGCTGAATTAACGATGGCTGGTGATTTCTTGTGGGGTGTAAAGACACTCTTTGATCCAACGATCAAGGGCGGAAACTACTCTGCAGGTGCTGCCGGTAACGGTGAAGCGATAACAGATATCGTGAAAGTTCTTACCGTTATGGGCCAGTTGCAGGCTGGAGTTTCAAGTGGTGCTTGGCCAACGACATCAAGTGCAACAGGTAAGGCGCTCGCAGCAGGTGGAGTTCCATCTCGAAGCGCTCTCTTGCTACTTGGATTGATGGCGGGTCTACCAACACAGTCTGCTCACTTTGATTCGCTCAGTGGTCCAGCAGGAGCGCTCAAGTTGACTTTCCCATTAGCGGTGAGCCCAGCATTAGCAATCCTAGAAAATGGAACTAACGCTGCGATTCTTGCAATTCTTGCTACGCAAGATGTTGAGCTACAGGCTGGCGGAGCAATCTTTGATAACACAAAGACTGATTACTCAGCACGTATTGTGAATGAGAAAGTTATTTATAACGCTGCTCTTTCTGGCAACACCGTAATCAACGCCCTTCTTGGCGCTTTGTCAGCAGCAAATCCAGGCGCTCCACGCGCAGTAGGAAATGCCGCAGCAATTGCCAAGATGAATGCATTGCAACATAACACTGGAAAAATCAACGTTCCGACAATCTTGATGGTTGGCGTTGCAGATCCAATTACTCCTGCAGGTGCATCACAACTTGTCGTTGACAAGTATGCAGAGCAATATGCTGCAGAAAAAGTTGCAGCATTCAAGGCCGCGAAAGTTAACGGCTTTGTTCCGGTTCGCAATAAGCTACTAATGTTGTGGAATCAGACATCCGGAAAGGGTTACACGACCTTTGATTCAACTACAGGTTCTCCAATTACATCAACACCTGCAGCTCAAGGAACAAATCACTGTAACTTCACAACTTCTCAGTTGCTCATGGTTGCCAAGACTTTGGTATCTGCTGGACAAACTGGTGAGTTACCACGTGGCGGCGCATTAGTAACCGCCGTCCGTAAGGCTGGATCACTTGCAATTGATCCACTCTTCCGTGCGCCTCTGCTCAAGTACTACAACGAGCAGAGCTAAATCGAGGCATATACAAAGGAGGGCCTGGGAAACCAGGCCCTCCTTTGCTTTACTCTTTACTTCTTATGATTACCGTTGCTAGCCCTGACGCGATGTTTGCACTGGGAATCGCTATAGCCCAACAGGTGAAGCCGGGCGATCTCATCCTTATCAATGGGCCTTTGGGTGCGGGCAAGACTGTTTTGGCACAAGGAATCGGCAGCGGTCTTGGATTTAATGACATTACTTCACCCACATTTGTTATCTCCAGAGTTCATAAAGGCGCTGTACCAATGATTCACGTCGATGCGTATCGCTTACTAGATACCAGCAACCCCAGCCTCTATGTGGATGATTTAGATCTAGATACAGCTCATTCAGTGACAGTTGTCGAATGGGGTGGAGCGGAATCAGCGCGGCTCAACGAGGATCGGTTAGAGATCTCTATAGACCGTAGTGAAGAAGTTAGAAAAGTGGAGATTGCTTGTATTGGAAAGCGTTGGGATGGTTTTGTTTTATGACTATCTCACTTGCAATAGATACATCTACTTCACGCACATGTGTGGCAGTCATAGAAAACGGGAAAATACTTTGGAGTGGTCACAAAGATGGCGCAACTGCACATGGTCCAGCGCTACCAGCGCTAGTTGCTGAAGCAATCGTAGGTCGAACCATTGATGAAGTAGTTGTGGGTATGGGACCCGGCCCATTTACTGGTTTACGAATCGGAATCGCTTTTGCGCGCAGCTTTGCTTTAGCTCGAAATATTCACGTGCGTGGAGTTTGTTCACTTGATGCAATTGCAGCTCAGGTCACGTCAAAGGATTTCATCATCGCTGTTGACGCCCGCCGCAAAGAGGTTTATTGGGCACGTTACGTGGATGGTGTTCGCGTGGGTAATCCAGCCGTGAGTTTTCCAAGTGATGTTCTAGGTAACGAAATACATAACAATCTTTTTCCGGATCTGATTGCTTTAGTTGCTTTAGCTGAAGAGTTTGCCGAACCAATTTACTTGCGACATCCAGATGCAGTGGCGACGGCAGATAGATGACAACTTTTCGAGAGGCCTCTGTTCTAGATCTTCCCGTTCTAGTTTCTATGGAAAAAACCTTATTTGCAGACTCTCCATGGTCGATGGGGCAGTTCAAGGAAGAGTTCAAAGGCGTTCCTCGCACACACTTTTTTATTGTCGCCCTCGATACAGAGAATCAGATCATTGGCTATGCAGCTGTGATGGTCCCAGCCCCGGGTATTGAAGCCGATGTATTGACCGTGGGTGTGCTTTCAGAGCACCGTAAAGCCGGCATCGGCAAGGCCTTTATGGAGCAGTTGGAGCGCTGGGCAATGGATAAAGAGTCCAACGCCATGATGCTGGAAGTCGGAACAGAGAATATTGCGGCTATAAATCTTTATAAGCAACTGGGTTATCAGCAGATCTCTGTGCGCACTAATTACTATGGCGCAGGTCTTGATGCTCTCGTGATGCGAAAAGAGCTGCAATGAGTGCGCCAATAGTTTTAGGAATCGAAACTTCGTGCGATGAAACCGCAGTGGGCATTGTTCGTGGACGTACGCTGCTAGCTAATGTGATTGCATCTAGTGTTGAAGAGCATGCACGCTTTGGGGGAGTTGTCCCAGAGATTGCAAGCCGTGCCCATCTAGAAGCTATGCAACCCACAATTAAAAAAGCTTTACAGGATTCTAATTTAACTTTGAAAGATATAGATGCAGTAGCCGTAACTGCCGGTCCAGGTTTAGTCGGTGCTCTTCTTGTTGGGGTCAGCGCTGCAACTGGTTTGGCACTCGGTCTCAATAAACCTATTTTTGCAGTTAATCATTTAGCTGCACACATCAGTGTTGATTTCTTAACCCACGATGAACCGCTAGATCCAACTATTGCGCTCTTAGTGAGCGGTGGTCACTCTTCACTTTTACAGGTCGATGACATAACTACATCAATTACTAAACTTGGTGCAACGATGGATGATGCCGCCGGCGAGGCCTTTGATAAAATTGCTAGAGTCATGAAGTTAGGTTTTCCGGGAGGACCAGCAATCGATGCATTAGCGCAAACCGGAGATGCACAGGCAATTGATTTTCCTCGCGGTCTCACTACATCTAATGATTGGCAGACCCGTCCTTACGATTTTTCTTTCTCAGGGTTAAAAACCGCAGTCGCAAGATATTTGGAGGCGACACCTGATTATGCAAAGGCCAATGTGGCGGCATCTTTCCAAGAGGCGATCGTCGATGTTTTATTGTTGAAATCCTTAGCTGCATGTAAAGCAACGGGAATCGACTCCTTGGTAATTGCCGGGGGAGTTGCAGCTAACTCCCGTTTGCGAGCGCTAGCTATCCAGCGCTGCGACAAGGCTGGCATTCGCCTTCGGATTCCAGCCCCTGGCCTATGCACTGACAACGGCGCCATGGTTGCAGCCCTTGGCTCACTGATGGTCGCCGCCAACCGTGCCCCCAGCCCTATCGCCTTTGATGCCGATTCCAGCCTGCCAGTGGGGGTTATAAGCCTGTCCTAGGCCCGATTTGCCCTTGGGAATAGGCACCTCTAACCTTGCGTTAGCACTCACGGGCCCACACTGCTAACTAGGCCCGCACGAGGAAAACAAAGCAAAGGGAGTTATGGACATGGCCATTAAGCCACTTGAAGATCGCATCGTTATCAAGACCAGTGAGGCTGAG
>WLHW01000024.1 GCA_009702525.1 Actinomycetota bacterium | reverse complement strand
GGCCCTGCGAATCACACCAGCACGCACGCGCATCGCCCCATTCATATTTTTTGCCCGCTCGGCACTATGCAGGCCCGATTGATCCTTAACAGGTCGGGCTAATTCGAGGGCATTAATTACGGGCAGCGAGGTTTGTTGAGCAATCTGATCCACAATATCAATAATGAATGCCCGTCCCCGACGTCGTTTGGATAAAGACGAGGACGGTATCGGAACTAATGCAACATCTACGTCAGAAAAATCTGCTTGTGATAAAACGTGAATAATTGATTCCACAATCAAAATATCCGCACCTCTAATTCCGCTTTCTTTAGCTGCTAAAAGAATTTTGCTAGCGGTAGGTGAATAAATAATCGCCGAATGAACTTTAAGCGAAGATACGTATGTCAGATAATAGTGTGGATGCCACTCCCTGCGACAAGTAGAGCAAATTGTTAAACCAATCGCGTTACAACCAAAACAGCGAGTAGGAAAGACGAGCTGACTTAATTCATGTAGGACACGCATTTAGATACGATATGCCTAAATGCATTCTTACTACATAAGCTTGTGGAAACTATCCATGAAAATCATCGGGTACAAGTTTTATTAATCGAGAATTAATTCCATTGCCAATATTACGAGGTAGAGTTAAAACAAAGTGTGCACCTTTGCCTGGGCGGCCCCATGCTTCTAGTTCGCCATTGTGAAGTCGAGCATCTTCTAATGCAATAGAAAGTCCTAAACCTGTTCCACCTCTAGTGCGGGCTCGTGAAGGATCGGCACGCCAAAAGCGATCGAAGACCCGTGGAAGCGCACTCTCATCCAGTCCAATACCGAAATCGCGTACGCCAATGGCAACATCATCTTCACTAGCCACAATTGTGATGGTAATTGGTTTTTCTTCCGCATGATCAATTGCATTTGTCAGTAAATTACGCATAATGCGCTCTACACGGCGAATATCTGCCGACACAGTAACACTTTCTTGAATACTATAAATACGTAAATCTGTTGTGTGTCTTTTCGCAACCCAATCGAGGTCTTCAGCGCAGCGATTTACCACTGTAACAATGTCAAACTCAACTGGGTCTAGCACCGCAACTTCGGCATCAAAACGGCTAATTTCAAGCAAGTCTTCCAATAAGCGCTCAAAACGATCCAGTTGAGCAACCATAAGTTCACTACTTCTAGCCAAAATGGGATCGAAACTTTCCCCAAAAGAATTAATTACTTCTGAAGCCATTCTTAAAGTGGTTAGTGGCGTACGAAGCTCATGTGAAACATCTGAAACAAAGCGCTGCTGCACTCGTGATAAGTTTTCAAGGCGGGCAATTTGCTTCTCAAGAGATTCTGCCATTTCATTAAATGCATTACCTAAAGTAGATATTTCATCTTGTGAACGAACATTCATTCTTTGCCTAAAATCACCAGCAGTAAATTCAGTTGCAATTCTGGCAGCTTCTCGCACTGGCCTGACAACTTGTCGGACTACGAGCCAAGTAATTAAAACAATCAATAGGACTAAGAATAGACCTGTTAGAAATAGGTAGTTTTGAATTAGGACAAGAGTGGCATTTTGGTTTGTTAAAGAAAAAAGCATATACATTTCATATTCACCGGCTCTTGGGATAAAGACTTTTTGTCCAATTGCTAGCCCCGGTATGTTTTCCCCACCGATGTAATTAACGCGTATATAGCTCCACTCCAGCTTTTCACTTTTACGAACAGTTTTACGTAAGTTCTCTGGGATTGAACGCAAGTCAACTGAGTTAGAGGAAAGTTCATAATCCGCTTTATAAGTATTGCCTGGACTTCGAAGAAGAATAACTTCACGTGCATTCTCATTTGAGGTTAGCGTCGTGGCTGAGCTGATGACATCATCCACAACTTTCTTGATTGCAACATCACTTTGATTTTGAGCAATGACAAAGCGGTACTGTGCGCTAAATATGGTCGAACGAGCCTCGATAAGGGCAGAATCAATATTTACCTGTTTAATGCCGCTAGATAACTGTGAATTCAGTGCTGAGCCTGCAATGTAGATGACGGCAAGGGACAGAACGAGTGTGGAAACAATAACCTTAAAGGCAAGTGAATTCCTAACTACAGCAATCACCCGGTTCATCTTTAGGAACCGCCCATTACTCCAGCTTTGTATCCAACACCGCGCACTGTCACCACGATCTCTGGACGCTCAGCATCGTGTTCAATCTTGGAACGTAATCTTTGTACGTGCACGTTTACTAATCGAGTATCAGTTGAATGTCGGTATCCCCAGACCTCACTCAGAAGCGCATCACGTGAAAATACTCGACCGGGTTCTTTCGCTAAAGCCACTAATAAATCAAACTCTAAACGAGTAAGAAAGATCTGTTTGCCAGCACGTAGAACTTGATGAGCTTGAACATCAATTGCTAAATCACCAATAGTGAGCAGACCAGAAATATCTGCATTCGTTCGTCGCAAACGAGTCCGAATTCTGGCAACAAGTTCAGATGGATGCTTAAAAGGTTTAACCATGTAATCATCGGCACCGGCTTCTAAACCCTTTACAACATCGTGGGTATCACCCTTTGCGCTCAACATAATTATTGGAACCATTGATTCAGCGCGAATCAATTTACACACTTCAATCCCATCTAAGCCTGGCAGCATGACATCTAGAAGTACTAAGTCTGGTGGGTTATTTCTAAATACTTCAAGAACTTCATCTCCACGACTTACAAGGTCAACATCAATTCCAGCTCCAGTTAAAACAATGCCGAGCATCTCACTGAGGTCTTGATCATCATCGACGACCATAACCAAGGTCATTAGCTACCATGCTCCCAAGAGTTCAAGTACATATCCTGCGCAGGAGTGAGTACATCGATATGTCCGCCCATGCTGATCAATTTAAGACTTGCAACTTCCTTGTCGATATAGGTCGGAACATTATGGACTCCAGGCTTGAGATTCTTAGCTTCTTTAACTAAGTACTCTGCAGTGAGTGCTTGATCTGAGAATGACATATCCATCACTGATGCTGGATGACCTTCCGCAGCACCAAGATTGACTAGTCGGCCTTCAGCCAAAAGAAGTAATCGGCGGCCATCTGCAAGGACATACTCATCGGTTTGATGACGCATTTTTACATTCTTACTCTTGGCATTCTGCTCTAACCAGGCAACATCGATTTCAATATCAAAGTGTCCTGAGTTGGCCATAATTGCGCCATCCTTCATAACTGCAAAGTGCTCATCTCGTAGAACATCACGATTACCAGTAACAGTAATGAAAACATCACCGATCTTTGCAGCATCAAGCATTGGCATTACTCGGAAGCCTTGCATCATTGCATCAAGTGCCTTAGTTGGGTCTATCTCAGTAACAATCACATCTGCGCCCATTCCCTTTGCGCGCTCTGCTACACCTTTTCCGCAATAACCAAATCCAGCTACGACAAGAATTCTGCCGGCTAATAAGAAGTTAGTTGAGCGAAAAACTGCATCAAGGGTTGATTGCCCAGTTCCATAGCGATTATCAAACATATGCTTCGTGTCAGTGTCGTTCACAGCAATCATTGGAAATTGCAGCGCGCCATCTTTGGCCATTTGGTTCAGGCGAATAACGCCTGTGGTTGTCTCTTCGCATCCACCAGCAATGTTTGGAATCAATTCTTTACGAGTTGTATGTAATGTATTAACTAAATCGCAGCCATCGTCAAATACTTGGTGTGGTTCGATATCAAGTGCGGCGTTAATGTGTACGTAATACCCATCGCGATCGACTGCATTGCGCGCAAATACGCTAATTCCATACTCGTGAACAAGGGCGGCGGCAGTATCGTCTTGAGTCGAAAGAGGATTTGATGCACATAGTGCAATTTCTGCGCCGCCAGCTTTTAGAACTCGCATGAGGTTAGCGGTCTCAGTTGTCACGTGCATGCAAGCAGCAATTCGTACTCCAGCAAATGGTTGAGATTTTTCGAAGCGTTCGCGAATCTGAGCAAGAACAGGCATATTGCGCTCTGCCCACTCAATGCGCTTACGACCTTGGGATGCAAGTGATGCATCTGCGATGTCATGGCGTGGAAGAGTTGCTGTAATTGGTACGTTCACGAAAAGCTCCTTTGGCTGAAATCTTATAGGTGCCTAGGTTACTGCCCGTGGTGCCAAAGTGCAGACTTGGAGGCGCTTTCTAGCCCCGAATTAGCCCCAGAACTTCATCACGTAAAGCCGCCATTTCCGCCTGGGTCTTGGCTTCAACATTCAGACGCAGCAGGGGCTCAGTATTGGAGGGTCGAAGATTGAACCACCAGCTATCCCCATTGATTGTTAAACCATCCAAATGATCTACAGTCACGCCAGGTTTAGTTAAGAATGTTTTTTCAATAAAAGATATAACTGCATCAGCATCGTGGACTGTGGAGTTGATCTCTCCACTGAGTACATACCGTTGATATGGCTTAAGAATTTCTGACATCGACAGGTTGCTCATTCCTAAAGCTGCAATTGCATGCAATGCCGCGAGTGCTCCTGAGTCTGCACGCCAAAAGTCATCAAAGTAGAAATGTCCCGAATGCTCACCACCAAAAATAGCCCCACTCTCGGCCATCATCTTTTTAATATACGAGTGTCCAACACGACTCCGCAGTCCGATTCCGCCATTTTCTTCAATTGTCTCTAACACAGCTCTCGAAGAAATTAAATTATAAATAATTGTTGACCCTGGATTCTTAACTAATTCACGGTGTGCGATTAATGAAGTTAAGTCAGAGGGATTAACTGCTGTGCCGTTTTCATCTATCAAAAAGCAACGATCTGCATCCCCATCAAAGGCTAAGCCGAGGTCGGCCTTGTTTTTCTTAACTGCACGCTGCAGATCAACTAAGTTAGCCGGTTCTATTGGATTAGCTTCATGGTTTGGAAAGCTGCCATCTAGTTCAAAATACATCGGAATCATTGTGCAGTTAAGCCGAGCAAAAATAGCTGGAGCAGTGTGGCCTGCCATGCCATTACCTGCATCTACAACTATGGTGAGTGGACGAATATTTGTGAGGTCGACTAAAGATAACAAGTGATCTACGTACTCTTCGAGCATATCGCGATCACTTTCAACCCCAACTGAGCGGATTTCTAATGGCGAACCAGTACGAACAAAGTTTTCAATTGTTAATAGGCCAGATTCTTTACCTATCGGACGTGCCCCACTCAAACATAGTTTGATTCCATTGTAGGCAGCAGGATTGTGGCTAGCTGTAAACATTGCACCTGGTAGTCCTAATTTACCTGCTGCAAAATACAACATGTCTGTCGATGCAAGACCCATTCTTATAACATCCATACCTTGAGATGTGACGCCTGCGGAAAATGCATCAGCAAGTGCAGGTGATGAAGGCCGCATATCTTGACCAATGACAACAGTGCCGGGTTCGCGCACTTGTTGTAAGAATCGTGCAAAAGCAAGACCGGTTGCAAAAGTAAAATCTGGAGTAATTTCAGTTTCAACAAGACCCCGAATATCGTAGGCCTTAAAAATTTGTGGAATTGAATTCATGCGTGATCCTAAGAAGGAACGGCACGAAGATGGCCGCGACGACCGATCTGTGACTGTGGTGTCTCATTAACTGATGTCCCATCGTCTATTTTCTCTGGCAATGCAACTTCGCGAACCGCATCTGCAATTGCCATTAAATCATCCTCAGATGGTCCGCGAGTTTCAGAGGACAATTCTTGTTTTATAACACTCCAGCCATGTGGAACTTTTAGTCGCTCTCCATGCATTACACACAGGTCATAGGCATGTGGCTCACTAAATGTTGCTAATGGTCCAACTACGGCAGTTGACTCTGCATAAATATACGTCAACGTCATAGTTGCGTTAGATCGGCAGCCAACTCTGGAACAGCCACGTCCTAACTTTGCCTGGGAGCTCATACAAAGAAGATTAGTGGGCGGGATGGGTTTTTTCGGGGATTCTCAGGGATTTAGCACACGAATGTTTGAATGTGGAATCTCAACTTTGGTCAGCGTACTTCCTGGAGTGATAGGGAAATATCCATAACCGTTATCCGATACTACTAAAGCACTTGCAAAACTATCTTTGCTGGCCTGCACAATTGCAAGTGACCGAGCTAACTGTGGCGCACGCCAGGTGGCAATATCACTTCCCTTGATAGTTGAATGAATGGTCTTTCCATTTATTAATGTGACTTCAATCTTTACCGCAATTGAGTCACCAGCAAAAACGACCAGCGGCGCTAGACCTGTAATCGCAATCTTCATCGGTCCTAGAGCCTGAACCGGGGTGCTCCAGACAAAATCTTTATGTGACTTGACGCTAACAGTTGAGGAAACTGAGGCAACGATGGGCTGGTCACTTGTGATTCGAAGCGCAAAGGCACTTGTAGAGATTTTTGGAGCTATCGAGAGTTCAGAAACTTTACCCGCTATCAGTGCGCGTGAGCTGAAACCGATTGGCACAAAACGACCATCTGAGGAGAGAACTTCAGCGGTGAACCTGGCCCCACTTTCAGATGTAGTCATGATTCGTAATGTGTGAGCGCTCACAGATTTATTTTTGCCTTTGATTACCTGGTTTGGAATCGCTGGAATCATCACAATTTTACTTGCATTGATTGTGTGATTGACTAAGTCACCCCCAAGAGCTTTTAAACCAGAGCCTTGCTCGTCAATCATAAATGCATTTATCCGCCCAGAGCGTGGAGCTATATGAACTACTAAATTTCTATCTCCGGTTGCTAAAGTATCAAGTGAGAGAACTAAATAATTCTTAGACTTTATATTAAGGGATTTGATTGGCTGCTTGCCATTTTCTGAAAATGCTTGAATATCCACAATTGCGTTACTCAAACCACTATTGACCACGATTAAACGTCCACGAGACTTTATATCCGAGCGTCCACCCACAAACCACTGTGAAGTCGCCGGCCCTGCACAAATTACCCCACCTGCCCAACTTCCTGAACGACTCTGCCAATTAACTGGTGTAGTGCCGTCAGAATTAATAACTAATGGATCTTTGATTACTGAGTAGCGTAAAACTTTGAAGGCTACGGTATCGCTACTTCTATTTGATAAACGTTGATATCTGGTTTTCTTCGACGAGAGTGAGATTGCAGATGAAAGCCCTGGCAAGGTTGGTGGACATACCACTGCTGGATATGTTTCGGAGTAGCCCTTCGTTGTTACCGAAGCGCTGAGAGTTGTTGAAACAATTAAAGATAAAGCCAAAATTCCTATACTGATAAGCGGGTTTTTGTATTTCATGCTAACTCCTTTTCGGAGATCTCACGTTTACGACGGCCTGCGGGAAGTGCAAGAATAATGACAACGACCCAGATAATTACTGCGAAAGATAACCATGCTCGACGAATTGTTCCGTCGTGAATTAATGAAATCTCCCCAGCTTCAGTGGCAGAAAAAACTGGTAGTCCAAGTTCATTTTCTGAACGTATGAGACGGTAGCCATTCTGCAAAATCTGCCACGAACGATCGTAGGCTTCAGTGACTGTGACAGTGCCCTGCGAGGGAACAGTGGTACGTGCTCCAACGTCGCCAGCATCCAAAATTTGTTGAGACCCATCTGGTGCCGTAAACACGAGTCGACCAATAACGCCGCTAACTTTCCAAACGACCCCAGCAGAAGTCGCTGATGCTCTTGCAAAACCGCCAAGGCCATCGATCGTCTGAATAACATTTTGGTCAAATGGTGTCTTCACAAAAACATATTTGATTCCATATTGCGCCAATACTTTGCTACTCGTGATTCCAGTTCCATCGAGAAGTGATTGTGCTGCATCAACTAAGGCTGGAATCTGACGAGGGGCAACATCTGGTTCGCCAAGTTCAATATCGGCTCCCCGTGAAATGTAATACTGAACTGATTTCGAACCTTCGCTGCCGACCGCGCGCAGTACTAAAATCTTTGTTTCATTTTCAGCACTTAAGAATGCTGGCATTACTGTTGGGCTATTACTTCGCACCGGAGAGTTTGCACCAGCACTTATTGACCAACTCAAAGTCAAAATTGAATACACCGCAGTTGATAGCAATAAAAGTGCAGCAAAAATATGCCTGAAATTAATATTGCTTGAAATAAGAACAGTGCGTAGTCGATCAAGAATTACTACACCTGTAGTTGCAGCACAGATAGTTGCTCCAACCAGAAAACTTCCAACCCATACACTCGAACTAGCCGAGTTTCCATGGGAAGAAATTGTAAATGAAGAGAAAAATACGGCGGCTGATAGAAAAGCAACCCCGTAGTACGCAATTATTCGGGCAGAGCTCGATGAAAAGAGTGAAACTATAAGTATGAGAAGTACTGGGCTGATGATCCACCACGGCATTGCACCTTCTCCGCCAGGATTAGCTAAAAGAGCCAGACTGGTATTACCGCCAGCTGTGCTGATTCCAGGCTCTGTGAGCAAACGAGAAGGGTAGATAAAAGCTTCGAAAGAATAGGGAGCAGTTAAAAGCAAAGGCAGAAAAACTAGAGTTAAGCGTTTGTAAAGGCGATCTAAGAAAAGTGACTTGTTAGCGGTGGTCCTAAAATTCAAATAATCAATTAGTACTGCCGAAGCAGCTGCCGATACGGCAATAATAAAAGTAACTAAGGTGAAAGAGTAAAGAACTGCAAAGAGGATTGAACCTCCAAAAATTCGTCGCCACTTGTAAACCTCAATTAACTTCCATTGCCAGAGCAGAAGCGGAATCTGGGGCGCAATGATGAGCACTGCTACCGTTCCTAAGCGTCCTGAATTAATTGCTGCTACAGCCACCGGGGAAATTGCATAAAGAAAACTTGCTGGAATACTTATCCAGTTATTAGTTGTGAAGCGCTTAAAAAGTGAAAAGATTGACCACATCATCAAAAGCGGTGCACAGAGGAAAAGAGTAGTTACTAGTAAGCCCGCTTTGCCAAGAAATATCGTTGCACCAATTGCTAAGAGAGCAATCCAAGGTGGTGATGCGTTAGAGCTTCCCATTCCCACTTGATGCCAAGACTCAAAGTATGCCCGCCATAAATCTCGCGCACCACTTGGAGAAGCAGGTAATGCTCCTCCAATTAATGATCCCAATCTATTGCGCGACGCAAGCAGTGTGAATACTGCCAACACCACAAAACCTAGAACTTCAGGTTTGCGAAAAACTCCAAACCAGTGGTGAGTTTTTGTAGGAACCAATAAATCTTCATCTTCATTCGAATCCACACTTGATTTTGCGGCTTCGTCACTACTTGGTAGCAAGAAAACTCGAACTTTCTCTACCAAGCGAGAAGTTCCTAACCGAAGTTGGGACCATCGCGGTGGAATAAAGGCGGAGATAATGCGAGCCGAGACAAAACGTTTTGCTTTTCTTGCCCTGCGAGCCTTGAAAATTAGACTTGGCCGAATTATCAAAGATGCTACAGCGAGCAGTTCATCGCTGGCATAACCTGGCAGTTTTGCTACTAAATAGCCTATAGAACGTGCTAAAGCCGAACCTAATAGCTGAATTGCAAGCCAAGGAATCATCCACCATGAAGAGTTTGCGAGTAAAACATATGCAGCATTGCGGCGATCCAGCAATAAGGGACGATGCAAGAATGCTCCGGCCACATCCACGACACGTCTTTCGGTAGCCGATGCTTGTGCATGAAAAGCAATTGCTTTTGTGGTGACAAGAACTGAGTGGCCTGCAACTCTAGCCCGCCAACCAAAATCAACATCATCACGAAATAGTGAAAGGTTGATATCAAATCCACCGATTTCTTCAAAAATATCACGGCGAATCAATGCACCGGCAGTGCTCACTGCAAGCACTTCGTGAATTCCATCGTGCTGTCCTTGGTCATATTCCAGTGGCTCTAAACCTGTCCAACGCGCACCATTGCCGGCAATACTTATTCCAGCTTCAAGTAGATGTGTACGGTCATGCCACCCTAAAAGTTTTGGGCCAACCATTGCCACTTGTGGGCGATCATGAATTGCTTCGAGTAAATATTCCAAAGCGGTCGACGCAGGTGCGCAGTCATCGTGTATGAGCCAAATCCACTCACTCTTTTCATCAGTGTGATGCTTCATCGAATCAACCGCTAACGTCACTGCTTCGCCAAATCCACAATCACGTTCAGCTTGAATAATTGGAATTCGCGCAGATTTCAAAAGTCGCATAGATGCATCGGTGGATGCAGTATCAACTGCCATCAGATGATCTATTGGACGTGATTGTGAAGTTAACGCTGCAACAGTTGCGGGCAACCACAATTCACCATCATGTGTAACGATAATCGCAGTTACGCGATAAGCATCTAATGCCGCTTGTGCAGCCATAGTTCTAACCCGCTTTAAGTTGCAGTATTAGGCAGTGCGACGTTTGAGGCGACGACGTTCGCGCTCTGATAGTCCGCCCCAGATTCCAAAACGTTCGTCGTGTGCAAGTGCATATTCCAAACACTCTGATCGCACTTCGCATGAAAGGCAGACACGCTTTGCTTCGCGAGTTGATCCACCTTTTTCTGGGAAAAATGCTTCTGGGTCGGTTTGAGCGCATAAGGAGCGCTCCTGCCAAGAGAGTTCAACATTCTCTCCATTAGCTAGGGTAATTTTAGGGCCAGTCGTGGGGGACGGGGAGTTCGTGGCTTCAGGTCGGATCGGCATACCGATTCTCCTTAGTAGCTTTGTGTCTCGTCCCTCATGGAAAAGACTTACTTAAGAGTGAATTACACGCGTGTAAGTCCAATATGTCAAGTTAAATCTGGGCATTCACGGGTATTAAATAAGAAAAATCAGGCAGGGATGGGAAGAATCTCATCCTTTGTGACGAATGAGGCCAGAATTTTTGACTTTTCGGCAATTTCTGAACCAGAAGTAACAAATGAATCTCTGACAATAGAGTCAGCGCCAATTCGTGCCCCGCTTTCAATGATTGAACCCGAGATGTGTGCCCTGGCTCCAACAACGGCGCCAGCCCCAATGCTCGAACCCAGATCGATCACAGCGGATTCATCAACGACTGCCCGACTCATGATTAGTTTTTGATTCGTATGAAGTACCACATCGGCCATTGCTAGTGCGCTGGAATCTGCGACGCCACTTACGAGATCGCTAGAACCTTTTAGCAAAGCTTTCGGTGTACCAATATCTAACCAATAGGAGTTATCGACAAACCCAAATAATCTGGCCTTGTTTGAAATCAATTCAGGAAAGATTTCTCGCTCAACACTAATAACTGTATTGCGTGAAATTTTTGAAATAACTTGTGGATTAAATACATAACATCCGGCATTTATTGTATTTGTAACAGGGCTTTCCATTTTTTCTAAGAATGCAACGACTCGACCATCTGAGTCTGTTGGAACGCAGCCGTATGATCGTGCGTCTTCAACTGAAGTTAAATGCAGGGTTACATCTGCATTATTTTCTTGATGTTGACGAATTTGTAGGCTTAAATTATGAGAGCTCAAAACATCACCATTAAAAACTACGACTGGCTCATCTGCATCAAGTAATTCAGCTGCATTGGCGATAGCTCCACCTGTGCCGAGAGGTTCTTTTTCAACTGCGTATAAAAGTTTCATCCCCCATTGTGCGCCATCACCAAAATATGGAATAAAAAGCTCTGAGAGATAAGAAGTTGCAAGTACAACAGTTGTAATTCCAGCATTGCGTGCCATAGCGAGTTGGTGCTCTGTAACTGGTAATCCAGCGATGGTAAGCATGGGTTTTGGTGTGTTTTTCGTAAGTGGCAAAAGGCGAGTACCAAAGCCACCGACCAAAAGGATTCCAACGGCCATTCTTAAGCCTTTAAGCGTGAAACTGCGTCTTTTATATGGTTATCAGTTGCAGTTAAAGCAATTCGAATGTGGCGCGCACCTTTTTCACCATAAAAACTTCCTGGTGTTGCCAGAATTCCTTTGTGAGCTAACCACTCAACACTTGTCCAAGCATCTTCATCGCGAGTACACCAAATATAAAGTCCGGAGTTACTAAATTCAACTCTAAAACCAACCGCCTCGAGTGCCGGGCGTAATAGCTCTCGTCGTGCGTTATAGCGCGCACGTTGAAGAGCTACATGCTCATCATCGGCGAGTGCGACCGTCATTGCCTTTTGAACCGGAAGGGGAACAATCATTCCTGCGTGTTTTCTAAACTCACGGATTCGTGCAATTAATTTTGAATCACCAATCATAAATGCAGCTCGATAACCCGCCATTGAGGAGCGCTTTGAAAGTGAATGAACAGCCAATATGTTGGTGTTATCGCCACTGGTTTGCGACAAAACCGATATTGATTGCGCAGTATGATCAAACTCTAAATAGCATTCATCAGAAACAAGCGTGGCACCAGAATTTCGTGACCAATTCACACATGCTTTAACTTCATCAACACTATGTACTCGACCTGTTGGATTTGATGGTGAATTTAACCAAGCAAAATCTGCTGTAGGCCAAGCTGATGGATCGATATCAACTGGAATTGATTCTGCCTGCCCTATTAAAGCCCCTACGTGATAAGTGGGGTAAGCAATCTCTGGAATCAAAACTTTCTTGGCTTCTAGAATAGTTGGGAGCCAGGCAACGAGTTCTTTTGAACCGATAACAGGCAACACATCAAAGTCTCCGGTAGCGCCAAGTCGCTCACGTGCCCATAACGAAATTGCTGCACGTAGTTCTGGCGTACCTGCAGTTAAGGGATAACTTGGTGAATTTGATGCATCTCTCAAAGCTGCTTGAATAAAATCAGGAGTTGGATCAACCGGTGTACCTTGAGATAAATCAATAATTCCATCTGGATGCGAGCGCGCAATAACGCCAAATGGGGCTAAAGCATCCCATGGGAAATCAGGGAGCGGCGAGCGCAAGGAGTATTACTCGCTCTTTGGAGGCATTGTGCTGATTAATGTGTGGTCAGTTGCGGATGGACCCATTTTGGCAGCTCCTCCCGGCGAACCGATTTCAACAAAAAACTCACTGTTTACTTTGCCGAACTCAACCCATTGTGGTGGAACATCATCCTCGTAGTAAATAGCTTCTACTGGACATACTGGTTCACATGCACCACAGTCGACGCACTCATCAGGCTGGATGTATAACATTCGCCCGCCTTCGTAGATACAGTCCACGGGACACTCAGCGATGCATGACTTGTCTTTAACATCGATACATGGCTCTGCAATTATGTACGTCACGAGGTGCCTCCACACTGATTGGAATGGGATGATTCTAATCGCATTGCGCCATTGCGCGCGATATTGGAGCAACGGTTTATCGTTGAGCCATGTCGCAGGATCTTGCTAGCCAGTTCCAAGCCCTGATTGGTAGGCGTGTGACTATTCGCTTGCATGATGAAGGCGGTGGATTTCGCGACATTGTGGGGGTTCTTGAGAGCACAACTTCCTTACGAAACCGGCATGGTGAGTTACTTGAGTTCTCACACAGTGAGATTTTTATCTGGCGCGAAGTTATTGCTCAATCGTAAGCGGCAGTAATTTACGCTGGAAGAAGGACTGCCGGTAGAAGGCATAGAGCGCCTAAGTTTAAGAATGAGATTCCTATAGGTGTTCCCTCAATTAAGAACTCCTGACCTGTTCCGGGAAATCCTGCACGCACTATGACAAACAACCATGCGAGTGCAGCAACCGTTCTATACGTTCTGCCTCCCCATTTACGCCCAATGCTCCAAATTCCTGTGACTGTTGCAATCAAACTCAGTGCTAATCCAAAAGGTGCAAATGATGAATGTATAAAAACAGAGCCAAGCCCCAGTGCAGCGCCAACAATGAGTGAATATATGTATCTCATTTACACAATGATTCCTGAAGTTAAATCGCTTTCCCGCCCTTGATCATCAAATGGTGCACTCTTCTCACCTTTAACCAGCGTGTAGTACTCATGTCCCCATACTTGAAGACCTAAATTATTTGAGAGTGCAAAAAATGGGCCATCTAAAGCAATCTGAGTTTCATGGGCCTTCATCGCTAACATTTTATTGTCAACATAATCATTTCCATCAATCAAAGTTGTAACGAGTGAATCGTCTTTTGCAAATGGAACCTCATCGATATTGTCAGTTCCGAAGAAATCAGAGCCAAGCTCCTTCATAGCTGCCATACCTGCAGCAATAACTGACTTGGGCATCGTGTTCCAATAGATTTTCTGAATCTGCCATGTTGCGCGTTCACTTGCCCGCATTGCTACACGGTGGGCTTGAATGTGGTCTGGATGCCCATAACCACCAATTTCATCATAGGTAATTAAAATATGAGGTTTCACTTCTTCAATTATTTGTACGAGTTGGTCTGCCGCGACATCTATGTCGACCTGCCAGAAAACATCCGACCGATCATTGTGTGGCGTGCCCATCATGCCGCTATCTCTGTAATTCGCTAAGAACCGATGATCGCTTACTCCGAGTGCTTTCATGGCTTCTTCAAGTTCGATTACGCGGTGAGCACCTAGTAAATCATCCTGAGCACTCGATAAATGTGACAAATGAGGAACGAGAATTTCTCCCTCTTCTCCGCGAGTGCATGATACTAATGTGACTTGTGCTCCACGATCGGCATACAGGGCCATCGTTGCCCCGTTGTTAATTGTTTCATCATCGGGATGTGCATGTACAAGAAGTATTCGATATCCCGCATATGAGCTCTGCATTAGTACACCTTTAGTTCTGGTTCGATGTTTTCAACCCACGCTAGAACTCCACCACTGACGTGACTTGCTCTGTTGTGACCCGCTGACTTAAGAATATTTAACGCCGTTGCCGAACGTATTCCAACTTTACAGTACAGAATAATCTCTTTTTT
>WLHW01000023.1 GCA_009702525.1 Actinomycetota bacterium | reverse complement strand
GACCTCTTGATGGAGTCTAAGTCAATTAGGCGTGTTTCGTCTACCCCTCTGCCTAAAAATCCGGTAGTGGTCTAACCTGTTGCCATGAAAGCAGAGCTTCGTTACGGCATTATCGGCGCAGGCAGCATGGGCCGCGAGCATATTGAGAACATCAAGGTGATGGGTGGAGCGGTAGTAAGCGCTATCAGCGACCCACATACGCCTTCCCAAGAAGCCGCCCTGGCTATGGCGCCAGATGCCACAGTATTTAGCGATCACCGAGCCCTTATCGATTCTGGACTTGTCGATGCAATTATCGTTGCAACGCCTAATGACACACATGCGGCAGTCCTTAAAGACTGCCTGGCAAGTGACATCGCTGTATTTGTTGAAAAACCGCTTGCAACAACGGTTGAAGATTTAAAGTCAATTCTGGCCTGGGATGAGAAGCGAAGTGCAATGACCTGGATGGGCCTTGAATATCGTTTTATGCCGCCAGTCGCCGAAGCTATTGCTCGTGCAAAAGAAGGCGAAGCTGGAAAAATTCACCAAGTAACTATTCGTGAGCACCGTGAACCTTTTTATCCAAAGGTAGATAACTGGAATCGATTTGCAGAGCGAACTGGCGGAACTTTGGTTGAAAAATGTTGTCACTACTTTAATTTGATGGATTTAGTAATTGGCCAACAACCCATTCGAGTTTTTGCATCAGGTGGGCAAAACGTTAATCACTTAGATGAGAAATATAATGGCAAGCAAGCTGACATGTTAGATAACGCTTATGTTGTTTTGGAATATGCCAATGGGGCACGTGCCATGTTGGATCTATGCATGTTTGGCGAAGGCTCCTTTGATAAAGAGATTCTGACAATTGTTGGTGATGAAGGAAAGATTGAATCCTTCTTGCCTTCTCAAGTTGTCCGCGCTTCACGACGTGAAACTATTGGAAAGCTTTCTGGATGGAAGCAAGGAGCCAGTCACGGAAGCGGTAGTGAGCAGAAGATTGTTCATAACTACGACGTGAAATATATGGGCCACCACTACGGAGCTTCATATATTGAGCACACAAAGTTCCGTGATGCTATTTTGAATTCAACACCTGCCGAAGTCACTCTTGCTGATGGCGTTACTAGCGTTGTTACTGGCCTTGCCGCTCACAAGAGTATTAATGAGGGCCGAGTCGTTGAGATTAAAGAGTTGTGGAACTAATTACCAACTAGTCCAAGGCTTGGCATAGGTATCAACTACTTCGGCTAAAGCTTCAAGGCGTGGGATTGATACTTCACGTAAAGCTTTAGGAATATCTGCTGCTCCGACGATATCTGCCCACACAGCTCGCCCCGCTAAGAATCCGCTGGCACCACCCATGGCACATGCTTTAACGGCATCATTGAAAAATGGCTGCGTCACACCGTTAGAAAGAACCACCCACGGAGAACCAATTGCCTCTGAAATACGCGCTGCGTTCTTAGTAATTGCCGATAGATCGCCTTCGCCATGAAATGGAACCTCGGCCTTATATAAATCAGGCTTCCATGCTGCCGCTTCTTTAGCCGCCAGGATCAACTCCTCTTCACGGTTAAAGCTTCTTGATGAATCAGTTGGTGGCTTCACAATAATTTCGATGATTGATGGCAAACCTGAAACTCGACAGAGTTTATTAAAATCCTCTACTAGTCGTGCGCGTACATCAGGTGATTCATCATTGCGCCAAAGAATAAGAAATTTCAAACCAACGCTTCCGATATCTCGCATGCGAAGTGGATCTACTTCTGGATCTATTGCAGTATCTGTTGCAGCTCCACCCGGAGGACCTACTAGTAAGTCTGCTGCAGCGATCAGCCCACAACCACCAGTTAATGCTTTCTGATCAATAATTGCATCGATACCAAACTCTTGATCTACAAGTAACGCTGATGCAAAGGGAGAGAGCTCGCGTGCGACATCAACTTTGAACTGAGTTAACTGTGAATCAGGCACAGGAGTTGTTTGGTGTGCTGCAAACATTCCACGAAGAGCCTCACGCTGATCGACTGCAACCATTGCAAGTGCACCAGATGGACGTGCCAGTTTAGTTAATGGTGCTCTCATGATTGTGCCTCCAGATATGCATTAAGTTCCACGGTATTGGGAATCATTGATTGAGCATCTAAACCTCGACAAGACAGTGCAGCAACTGCGTTAGATCGCCGCATAGCTTCTTGTAATGAATAGCCTTGAATTAAATGTGCGACTAGCGCACCATGAAAAACATCCCCTGCACCAAGCGTGCTCGTAACTTCCACTGAAAATCCAGCCGCGGTGACTAAACCTGTATCTGCAGAAAATCCACTGCTTCCAGTTGATCCTTGGGTGGCGACAACTGTATTGCCCGCTTTAGTTGAATCTTTTTCAAGGGCCGATGCCAAATTCATACCGGGATAGCGAAGCGCCATCTGACGATCTGTGGGAACAAAAAGATCTACTGTGGCTGCATCAAAACTTTCAACGCCATAGCCTGCGTCAAATGAAATCTTCGCCCCACTACCACGAGAAATTCCTAGTGCACTTAATCGATTAATTCCGACATGATCAACATGTATCCAATGTGCTTGAGCTACTAAATTCTTAGCTGCATCGTTTACTTCAGCTTGCACCATGGGTTGGCGTGTACTAATCGCACGAGTGCTGTGTTCGTGAGCGGCAACAATGACACTGCCTGCGGTTGCAGTGTTTCCAATGGACACTCCAGACGTATCAATACCTTCGTGCTGAAAAATTCTTAAGACTTCTGCGCCATCTGCATCATCACCAATTGTTCCAACAATGGCAGTTTTAACGCCAAGGCGAGCAAGAGTTACAGCCGCAACTGCGGCCGGTCCTCCCCCTGCACGTGCAATCTCTTTTGCTATCACTCGTTCATCTTCACCTGGGTAGGTGTCAACAAGTGCGACCGTATCTATTGTTATTACGCCTACACAAACAACCTCGATACTGCTCAACGTTTATTCTTTTCACTAGCATCGGCCAAAGCAACCGCACGCGCTCCAGTTATATGTTGCAGAGTTAATTGTGAAGCTAACTCACCGTTACCAGATTCGATTGCAGCAAGGATTCCATTGTGCTCGTTACGTGATACGTCCGAACGTCCTGGCAAGCGTAGAGTTGTCTCCATCGACATCTTCATTACATCTTGCAAAACATTTAGCGTCTGATTAATAAATCTGTTACCAGCAATTCCAACAATTGTTAAGTGAAACTTTGCATCCAATATTTGAAGTTGGTCAAAATCTATAGGTGCCGTAGCTGTCACCGTATCTATTTGATTCAACGTTGCGCGCAATAAACGAAGATCCTCCTTGCTGGCCTTAGCTGCAGCCCACTTAGATGCTGGTACTTCTAACACTTCGCGTGCATCAAAAAGCTCATTCAGTCCATGAGTTGAGGACATCATCGAAGCACGAAGCTCTTGGGCAACAATTGGCTCTCGAACAAAAGTCCCTTGACCATGCTTAATTTGGACGAAACCTTGTGCCTGCAAAATATGTAAAGCTTCACGCAGACTTGGGCGACTCACTTCTAATAAGTCAGCGAGGGATCTTTCAGGGGGTAGTCGATCCCCTGGAGCTAACTTTTGAATATCTATCAACTCAATCAGTTGAGATGCAATACGTGCCGCTCTTTGGGGTGCAATTGGAGTCTCAATACTCATAACTTATCCTTTCACAGCGCCAGCAGTTAGGCCCGCAACAAATGTCCGCTGCATAGTCAGATACATGATGACCATCGGAATGGAGGCCACCATGACTGCCGTAAACAGCATGCTATAACTTGTTGCATATTCACCGCGGAAATCAATCAGCGTTAATGGGAGCGTCTTCTTATCTAATTCGCTGATGAGCATAAGTGGGTACAAGAGATCATTCCAACAGATTACGAAGAGAAAAATACCCGTGGCTGCCAAAGCTGGGCGGCATAAGGGTAGGGCTAGGGACCTATAAATTCGCCAGTGCCCAGCACCATCTATTGCTGCGGCTTCAAACATTTCACGGGATAAGTCTTTAAAGAATGCCGTCAAGATAAAAATAGAGATGGGCAGAGTGAGCGCAATATTAACCAAAATTAAACCGATGAGTGAGTTTGTTAAATGTAACTGAACAAATAAATGGTAGATAGGAATGATGTTTACTTGCCCCGGAATTGCTAAGCCAATTGCAAACAAAAGAAAAAGGAACTTTCCAGTGACGGTTGTTGATCTAGCAATCATGTAAGACGCCATACTTGCAAATAGAAGCGTGATACCCACTGAAAAAATTGCAACAATCACACTGTTTTTGAAAGGTGTAAAAACATTTCCAGTTTCAATTAATGTGTGAAAATTCTTAAGACTCCAGTGCTTAGGTAAAGCCAGCGGCTTAGTGTAAATCTCAAGATCATCTTTAAATGAGCCTAAAATAACTATCGAACTTGGAATCAAAACTGCCGCAGCAAAAAGTGTAAGTAAAGAGTTTTTGAATACTTTGTAGAACATCTATTTTTCTCCAGTATTAAGGCGCAATGTTCGGCGCTGGAGATATGTGAGAAGTAAAACAACGAATACTAAAATAATTGACTGTGCCGAGGCATATCCCCACTTGTAACTCGAGAACGCCGTGTTATAAATAAGGGTTACAAGCATGTCTGATGAATTTAGTGGTCCGCCCTGTGTCATGGAATAAACAAGATCAAAAGCTCTAAAAGTTTGAATTGTTGTATAGGCAACGACTACAGCAGTTGTTGGTAGGGCCATTGGCCAGGTTATGTTTTTAAACTGCTGCCAACGTGAAGCGCCATCCACTTCTGCAGCTTCATAAAGCTCCTGTGGGATCTGCTGTAGGCCGGCAACATAGATAACTACCATCTGACCCGTGTGGAACCACACTTGAGTAAGTGCAATTGCATAAAGAGAGTATCTGGTGTCACCCAGCCAGTTGAGGCCAGGGATACCTACTGATTTCAGCATTGCATTGATAAACCCAAAATTTGGGTCGTACAAAAAATTCCAAATTAATCCGACTGAAACGGAAGACAGAATTGTGGGGAAGAAAAAGACAATTCTAAGTGCTATAGAGGTTTTGGTGTTCTTTAACAAGAAAGTTGCAAATAAGAGCGCGAGTAGAGTTTGAAAAATAACTACGATAAATGAAAATCGAAAGTTATTTCCCAAGACTTTCATAAACAGGTCATCGTTTGTAGCTAAATAAGTAAAGTTATGGAGTCCTATGAATTCCGGCTTTGTAACACCGTCCCAGCGCTGAAAAGAGTAATAGACATTTGATAGAGAGGGATAAAGGTAAAGAAATGCATAAATTGCAAAGGCTGGAAAAGCCATGGCAACAAGAACACGGGATTCAGTTTTTTTCATATTAAATTTACGCAACCCAGCAACTCCCTTGCCACCTACCGTGGCAAGGGAGTTCTGGTTAGTTAGCGTATTGCTAATTAAGCACCCAGACTTTGTTTAATAGTCTTAGATGTATCAGTGAGCGTCTTCGTAATATCTGCCCCACCACCGATAGCAATTAATGCATCTTCGAGTGGGTTGCGAACTGTTCCAACATTTACGAACAAGAAGCGTGGTGCAAGTAAGAGCTTCTTACCCATGATGTCAGATGTGTTAAGTAGATCAATGTTGGCTGCATAGTCAACGTTGATGATTGAAACGTGCTGTGACGTTCCAACTGCATACTCCTGCGCGATAGGGGCAGTTGCAAGGAATGACAAGAATGCATTTGCAATGCTCTGATCGCGTGAAGTTGACTTGGCATTAACACTAAGAATGAAAGTGTTGTTAGTGATTCCTTGATACAAAGGCTTTGTATCAACAGTAATCATTGACATCATCTTCATCTTGCCGGCCATGCTTGGATTGAGCTTTGTAACTGTGCTCATACCAAATGTGCCAGTTGGATAGATTGCAGCTTTTCCAGAAGCGAAATCAGCTGGTGCAACAGTGTCGTTGTACCCGGTGACGTTATCTGGGAAGCAACCGCCATCATTCATAGCCTTGTATTTCTTAGCTATATCAACAAACCAGTCAGATGTTAGATCTGCCTTACCTGTATCAATTGCTGCGATACGTGCTGTAAGAGTAGCTAGATCTGGAGCTGAGTTCATCAAGAATGAGTTCATGATCTGACCTGCGTTACCGCGAGTTGCTGCTGGCCAAGCAAACGGAATAATTCCCTTAGCCTTCACTGCCTTACAGAAACCAAGCAGTTCAGTCCAGTTCTTAGGAACAGTCCAACCATACTTCGCAAACATTTCTGAGTTATATAGCGGATTGTTAAAGAGTGATTGGTATGGGACTCCATACACACGACCACTTACGGTTGCAGGTGTTAATGCACTAGCAATAACGTTCTGGCTTACATAACGGTTGCTTGAGATATCTTTCATCATGCCACCTGCCATGAACTGATCGAACTGTCCACCACGGCTAGTTACAAAGAGTGCAGCTTTCTTATTAACGCTGATCTTTGCATAAGCCAAGTTGGTGTAATCAACTGAGTTCATAATGACCTGATTGATATGGACGCCAGGGTTAAGTGCTTCAAACTTATCGATAATTGATTGAAGTACTACTTTGTCTTCTGGTCGCCAGTGGTGGAACTCAATTGTTCCTGGTTGTGCTTTAAGTGCGGCTACTGGCTTCGCAGTACTTGAACCCAAACGTACGCGGGTCCACGTTAGTTTGCCATTTGCTCCCATAGTACAAATCAGGGATGTTGTGCTTTGTCCGGTACTGATGCCTTCTGTTGTACATGCCTTACCGAATACTTCTCCAGCGGCTGTTGCTGATGGAAGCGTTGTAGCTACAAGTGCGAATGCAACTGCTACTACTGCTCCAAAGCGACGTGCGCTGAAGGTTGTGATTCCTTTAGCTTTCATCTGTGTAGTCCTTACCTGTCGAGGGTTTATTGGGTTGACTTACCATTCAGTGAGGGGGATCCCTAACTTTTGCGCCATTGCGCGAAGGCCCGGCCTCACATCGATCCATGAAATGACCAAGTGATGCGGATATCCGCCAGTGACTATTCCATTCACTAAAGCAGCTGCGTCAGGTTGAGTGACGACCGTTGCTGTATTGCCTTGGAAGTGATTGGGAGCAGGGATCGATTCCCCTCGGCTCACAACCATGCGTAAACCCGTGCGATTGCTCGGATCTACATCCCGATCAAGTCGAAACAGTGTGACTGGTCCGGTCTTGAGCGGAAAATTACCTGCAACGCCTAATTTGCGATTGCAGTGGATAGATTGCGTAGCATTTATTGGATCAGCAGCTAACTTGGTGGCCGCTGATCCGCAGTGCCATAAACGAACTAAACCTTGTGCGGCATCTAGATCAACAATATCTACAAGATAGTTTTCATCTGATCCCAAAGATTCACAAATCATCATTGTGACTGCACCTAAAACATCGCGTTCGCACGTCGTTACTGTTCCACGATCTGATAAACGCCCGAGTGATGAACAAATACACGCGCCTAAATCAGTTGGAAATTCAGGCCAGCATCGAATTGCAATCGCATCTAATGCCTCTTGTTCGCGCCATTCATCTAAGGCAACTTCAACACCAGAGACTTTTTTAGCCTCTGCAACATTGACCGAGGCAAGTGAAGGTTGTGCTGCTACTGCGCGCGCATAGGCTAATTCGCGGGCATCATCTTTGACTTCAGAGATTTTTCCAAATGCATCATCGATGGTTATCTGACGAACATCTAAACCAAAGAGTTCCTTTAATTGTGGACCATCAAATACGCAGGGAGTAAAACCATTTGGGGCATCCCCTACTGCACCGATTTTTTTGCCTTTTAACCAAGCAAAAGCTGCATCCACTTTTTCAGTTGGAGCAAACTCGCCACTGACTTCTTTAGGCGCATGCGCAGTGGGTAAATTTCCTGCGAGCGCTGCGATGATTGCTTGACGCACCGCAGGTTCATCGGCGTTGCCATGAATATGTCGTATAGATTGACCAACATTCATAAGTGCGTGTGCAGCAAGATTTACTCCACACATTGAGTTCAATTTAAGTCGCTCACCTACTGCCCCTGGTTCGCGCATCGACCATCCAAGGACGGGGCCCTTCACATTCCCTAAAAGCTCTACGGCAGGTGAAGCATCTGAAAATGAGGCCATGAAGAGAATGTGCAGATCAGCTGCAGGTAACGTGACGGCAGCAACATCCTCCGGCGTCATGATGAGTTCGGCTGGTCCGACCACTTGCGCCCCGAGCTCGATGAGCAAAGCTTTGGCGCTATCGAAATTTGCCTGTGCGCACGCGAGATCAAAAGTAGGACGAGCTAATGCGACGAGAGCAACAGTGCTCATTAAACCTCCAGTGGTAAGACCTCTTGGCAGAGTGTGCTACCAAAGTCCTACGCCGTCAATGAGAAAAGGGGTATTTCTGAGGCTATGTTACCTGACCGTGACGCGATAAGGGCTAGCGCTGCAAGAGCGCGGGGCGGATCCTGCCGGCAATCTCTAGCTGTGGCCAGTCTGGATCCACGCTCACAATCTGGATACCGCTCGTGCTCGCAAGGATTGTGTCCTCAACTTTGAAGCCTTTGCCGGTTGGATTCCATGCAATGGGCTGATTGTGGGCGATTACACGCGTTGTTGCAGAGTGAGCCGGCCAGTCTCGTGGAAGGTATCCAGTTGGACCGCCCTGATGGTGATGAGTCCACTCATCACTAGCAAAACCGTTAGCAGGGTATGCCGAAATTGCTGCATTGATTGGATCTGAGAATGGAGAACCAACGATCGTGGCATCTAACATTGCGGCTTCAACTCTCACTATCGATTCATAGTCCTGCAGCATTGATTCACTGACTGGACCAAAAGTAACAATGCGTGTAACCGAGGCGATCAAACCTTTTCGTTTTGCGCAGATAGATGCAGAAACTCGATTGCCAACTACTGCATCTGTTGGAAGTGGATGCCTGAACTTAAGAGCTCGCTCATTTCCTGCAACACCCAAGAATGAAATCTCTAAATCTGATTGCCATAATGCATGTGTAATAAGTCCGGCAACATCAATCTCTCGGTCAGTAGTTTCAACCTGCTTCAATGCATTACCTAATGCAATCGCTGCATCGCTGCATATTGTTTTAAAACGGTCAACATCTTCGTCAACGAGTGAAGCACGAAGAATCTCAATTTCAAGACCTACATCAATTCGGTCTGCACCTGGCTGATCACTTCCAACTTTTGATCCAGTAGGAAGTAGACCATCTCTTCCTTGCCACCAATCGATAGTTTTAACTTCTATACCTTCTGGAAACTCTTCAGCGACTAAACGAGGAGCTTCAATAACATTTGTAATTGCTACTACAGAGGTTGTGGTGATAATCAAGTCGAAACAGGCTGCATCAATAGTTGTTGGCACATGTGCACGTCCGGCGATAGCCCAGGCAAGATTAGGATTTCGTCGTAAAACAATTGAATCTAAGCCTCGTTCATCTATTAATTCACGAATCTTTGCAATTCGATCGCTAAAACCACTCATACCCATGATCCTATAACCGACCAGCTTGATGCACTCGTTTTAGAAACTCTTGAGTCTTAGGGTTTTTGGGCTCATGTAATACTTCTTGGGCACTTCCGCGTTCTAGAATATTTCCAGATTCCAAGAAACAGACTTCGTCGGCAACCTGGGTTGCAAAGCCCATTTCGTGGGTGGCTAAAACCATCGTCATTCCATCACTCTTGAGGTCACGGACAATGCTCAGAACTTCATTGACTAGGACTGGGTCTAACGCCGAGGTAATTTCATCGAGTAAAAGCAGCCGCGGATTGATTGCAAGTGAGCGAATAATGGCAACACGCTGTTGCTGGCCACCACTTAATCGATCTGGGTACTGATCGGCCTTATCCGCTAAATCAAAACGTTTGAGAAGTTTCATAGCAGAGTCGACCGCTTCTTCTTTGCTTTTGGTCTGTACTTTCATTGGCGCAAGCGTGATGTTTTCTAACACTGTTTTATGTGGAAAGAGATTAAAGGATTGAAAAACCATACCCAGTTTGCGTCGAACCTCATCTACGTTAATCAAAGGGTCAGATATTTCTACTCCATCTAAAAATATCTGACCATCATCAATGGACTCTAATAAGTTAATACATCGCAAAAGTGTGGACTTACCCGATCCGGATGCACCGATAAGAACCGTAGCAGTGTGTTCTTGCACCGAAAGCGATAAATCATTAAGAACAAGTTCAGCCCCAAATGATTTACGGATGTGTGAAAGTTCTAGTACATGGGCCATTAGATAGCACCTTCAGCATTCTGGGCACTGGTGCGTTGTCTGATTGCGCGATCTGTATATCGAGTCATAGGAATAGTGATGAGCAAAAAGAGAAGTGCGGCAACAACATAGGGTGTGTAATTAAAAGTACGGCTTGCATTGATTTGAGCCGCCCGCACTGCGTCGGTAACCCCAAGAATTGAAACTAAACCAGTGTCTTTAAGCAAAGAGACAAAGTCATTTAAAAGTGGTGGAACGACTCGGCGAATTGCTTGCGGCAACACGACATAACGCATTGTTTGAGCAGATGTAAGGCCTAGAGATCGAGAGGCGGCGCGTTGGCTTGGATGAATCGACAAGATGCCGCTACGAATAACTTCAGCAACGTATGCCGAATATGTGAGTACGACCGCTACCGTGCCAAGAAAAATAACGTTGCTTGAAATTCCTGTTAAGCGTAGGGCTGGAACGCCAAAGCCAACTAGCAAAATAATTAAAATCAGTGGTGCGCCTCTAAAAATATCAACGTAGGCCGTTGCCAGAAATCTAAATGGGGTCAAGGCCGGGGATTTAGTTGTGCGCATAAGCGCTAAGCCAAGGGCTATAACGCCAATACATGCCCCGCCAATAAAGGTTAACTGCAAGTTAATCCAGAGACCTGCAATGACCGTTGGAAAGACTTCACGGCCGTAGTTAACATCAAAGAAAGTTTTTTTGACTATCTCCCAGCCCGGAGAAGTTAGAACTATCGTGATCAATGTTCCAATGACGATAATGGAGGAAACTGCCGCAATCAACGCTTGTTTACGGTTGATACCTTTACGGGCGCGCGCTCTTTCTAGTTCACGAGAGCTTGGCGACCAAGCAGAGTTAGTTCGCTCTGACATGGCCGCCAAACTACCGTCTTTACTATTCTTTTTCGATTACGGCTTTAGTACTGGCGCACCAGCATCTGTTGCTAACCACTTATCAGTGATTGCAGCCAATGTTCCATCGGCAGTGATTGCATCAACTGCTGCAGATACACATGATGTTAATGCGTTGTCTTTAGAGAGCAATAGACCGAATTGGTCACCTGTCCCCGTTGAAGGCAACTGTCCAACGATTAAGCCATTGGTAACTTCAACGCCTGCAAGATAGAACGCGGTTGGCAGATCAACTACTAGGCCATCAATCTGTCCGTTCTTCAATGCAGATACTCCCGCAGCATTGTCGTTAAATACTTGAGGCTTAATTCCAATTTGATTTTGAATCGCATCAAGTGATGTTGTTCCAACTGCAGCACCTAGCTTTGCATTCTTTAGGTCTGCGATTGAAGTCTTACCAGCGATCTTGCTTCCTTTAAATGAAACGATTGCTTGCGGAGCTGTGTAATAAGGTGAAGAGAAATCAACGGCAGTTGCGCGCTCAGGTGTAATTGAGAACTGCTGCAAGTTAAAGTCAAAGTTTTTAGCACCTGGTGTTACAGCGCTGTCAAAAGTTGTACGAACCCAAACAACTTCATCATTGGTGAATCCAAGTTGCTTAGCAACGGCATAGGCAACTGCGCCTTCAAAACCATTTCCAGTCTCAGGCTTGTCATCAATAATCCATGGATAGTACGCAGGTTGTCCGGTTGCAATTGTCAGCTTTCCTGATTCAACTGTTGCAAGATCGGCCTTGGCACATGAGGCAGCATTTGAACTTGAAGCTGAATCACTCTTGGCACATCCAGACAGTGTCATCGCGGCAGCAATTGCTATCACGGCGAGAATTCCAAAACGTTTTTTCACGGTAGCTCCTAAAAGGTCAGTGGATATGTGCCCAAGGCTAGGGCATTACAAAGCCGCCATCAACAGGTACGGTCACCCCAGATACATAGGAAGATGCATCACTTGCTAACCAAATCAGCGTAGATGCGAGCTCTTCTGTCCTGCCAACTCTTTGCGCAGCGGTTAACTGACGCACTAATTCAATTGATTCTTTAGGCATTTGATCCGTCATCTCGGATGGAAAAAATCCTGGCGCTAATGCATTAACGCGAATACCTTTGCGTGCCGTCCACTGCGCTGCTAAATCACGTGTGAGACCGATGAGCCCAGCTTTACTAGATGCGTATGCAGCTTGTGGAAGTCCACCGGGGCGCATTCCTAAAATACTCGCAATATTTACAATTACTCCACCATTTTTTGCTTCTCGCGCAAAAGCTTGTGCCATCCAATATGCACCCATCAAATTAACATCAACAACATTTCTAAATTGATCTGGAGTTTCTGATGTTGCCGGCACTGCGGTTCCGACTCCTGCATTATTTACCAAAATATCAACTCGCCCAAAGCGTTCAATGGCAAGAGCGATCAGTGCTGTGCAGTCATCCGGTTTAGTTACATCGGTTTGTAAAAATGCACCACGTCTTCCCTCTGCTTCAACCAACGCCAAAGTATCGGGTAGGCGATCAAGCCGGCGCGCACCAAGCACTACGTCAGCACCTGCCTGGGCCAAGGCCTGTGAAAATGCAACACCCAGACCTGATGAAGCTCCTGTGACCACTGCCACTTTGCCATCGAGTCGAAATGTGTCCAAAATATTCATGCGGCTCTCCCCTTTTTAGCGCGATATGCGTACCGTACTACCATGGAGTTCAGTAATAGTTTAAGAGCCGAGAAATATTTACATGAGCTTCGCGATTTCATGGAACAGAAAATTTTGCCGGCTGAAACTATTTATCATCAGCAGCGAGCTGCATTAATTGCAGCCGGTCAGCCTCATGTTCTGCCTGCGATAGTCGAAAATCTCAAAGAAACCGCGCGATCAAAGGGGTTATGGAATTTATTTCTCCCTGATTCACATGACCCAGCCCATGGTTTGAGCGTTACTGATTACGCGGTTTTAGCCGAATTAACTGGCTGGTCTCCAGAGATTGCACCTGAGGTTCTCAACTGTTCGGCCCCTGATACGGGAAATATGGAAGTTCTACATTTATTTGGCAGCGATGAACAAAAGAAGCAGTGGCTAGAACCACTGCTAGCCGGTGAAATTCGTTCTGGATTTGCAATGACCGAACCTGATGTTGCATCTAGTGATGCCAGAAATATTTCAACATCTATCGTCCAAGTAGGTAATGACTATGTAATCAATGGTCGTAAATGGTGGACAACTGGTGCCATGGATCCGCGCTGTCAGATATTAATTCTCATGGGTGTGACTGATCCGGATGCAGATAGTAACCATCGACAGTCAATGGTTTTAGTTCCAATTAATACTCCAGGCGTAACCATCGTTAGAAATCTTTCGGTCTTTGGTTATATCGACCAACATGGACATGCTGAGATTCTCTTTGAAAATGTGAAGGTTCCCATCACAAACTTAATCGGCGCTCAAGGCTCTGGCTTCGAAATTGCTCAAGCTCGTCTTGGACCAGGACGCATTCATCACTGCATGCGAGCTATCGGTATGGCCGAACGCGCACTCTCACTCATGATTGAGCGTGCAGGTGAGCGCACAACCTTTGGAACACTTTTGTCACACCAAGGTGTAGTTCAAGAATGGATCGCTAACGCCCGAATAAATATCGAGCAAGCTCGACTACTAGTATTAAAAACAGCATGGCTGATCGATACTGTTGGAGCAAAAGCTGCGCGTAAAGAGATTGCTGCAATCAAAGTTGCCGTACCTCGCATGGCGCAAGAAATCATCGACCACGCGATCCAGCTTCACGGTGGTGCAGGCCTTAGCCAAGACACTCCACTGGCATCCATGTTCACTGGTATTAGAACGCTACGAATTGTTGATGGCCCAGATGAAGTACATCTACGAGATATCGCTCGCCTTGAGCTTAAGAATCGACTTTTAAGCAAATAATGGCGGTTGAACTTGGCGATGTAAGAACAGAAGATGCCTTCGATATAGCAGAAGTGCATCAATGGTTACAGAAAAATATCGATGCACCATCGGATCAACCCCTTGTGCGCCAATTTAATGCAGGTGCATCTAACCTGACGTATTTGCTTACTTTTAATGAGCGAGAGCTGATACTGAGACGCCCTCCTGTTGGGACAAAGGCAGCATCTGCTCATGATATGAAGCGTGAATTTTTTATTCAAAAAACTTTAAAGCCAGACTTTCCTATCGCCCCAAAAGTCGTTGCACTTTGTGAAGACCAGACGATTATTGGCTCAGATTTTTATGTAATGGAAAAAATAGATGGCGTTATTTTTCGACGAAATTTGCCCGATGGATTAACTCTCGAAACAGAAAACGTAGAGCTCATAGGAAATTTAGTTATCGATGGTTTGGTATCGCTCCACCATGTTGATCCCACGTCTCTCTTACAACTAAGTAAAGGTCCTGGATATGTTGCTAGACAAGTTGAAGGCTGGTCGCGACGTTATCGAAATGCGTTAACCCCCGATGTTTCCGATGGCGAAGTGCTGATGCAATGGTTAGATCAAAATCAACCACCAGATGTTGCATCGTGCGTTATTCATGGTGACTGGCGTTTAGATAACTTAGTCTTCAATGTCGATGCAACACCACAGTTAGTAGGTGCCCTGGATTGGGAG
>WLHW01000022.1 GCA_009702525.1 Actinomycetota bacterium | reverse complement strand
TGATCCGAGTACAACTAACAGTGGCCACCCTTTTGGAAAAGCTGCGATGAAACGAGGTGACCACATGCCTGTCAGCGCAGATGCTGCGCCAAGCATGGTTACTAAACCCAAAACGTCAGTTAGTAAAACCCTCGTTCTATCTGACATTCGGTTTCCTACGAGAACTCCAATCGAGGCACCACCAATAATGGTCACAACATTTATAACAGTGCCGATTCCTGGAAACATTGCTGCAGGCTACGCAGATTCAATTGCCTACGCAACATGTACTCCTAGGCTAGACTCCCGCAATGTCCAAAAATCTAATCATGGAGTTCTTTCGTCCACACAAAACAGTACCGAAGACTCCATGGACTGCTCAAGGTCGTTGGGACCTAGGCTTTAATCGGGTCCTGATCCTTTTTGGCGGTCTCTTTCTATTCGGTATCGGGGATTCTTTACTTATTCAAGGAAATATTGGAAATGCGCCATGGTCGGTCTTCGCCCAAGGTGTCTCACAAAAACTAGATATAACCATGGGATGGTCAACGTTTGGCATAAGCGCCCTAGTTCTACTTGCCTGGATACCGCTAAGAGAAAAGCCTGGCTTCGGAACTATTTCGAATATTGTCATCATCGCAATTGCGATTCAAATAGGTGTCACTGTCATTCCGTTACAACATAATTACTACCTAGGAATTCTCTACTCCTTACTTGGAGTCGCAGCTGTCGGAATGGCTTCGAGTATCTACATCACCTGCGGCTTAGGACCTGGCCCGCGGGATGGACTGATGACAGCCCTGCACCACAGAACAGGTATTCGGGTAGGCAGAGTCAGAATGGCGATTGAAACGACTGTAGTTCTATTGGGTGCGCTTCTGGGCGGCAACGTGGGCCTAGGTACGCTCATTTTTGCCGCCTTTATCGGCCAATCTGTAGCCGTCGCTCTTGGTGTGGTGTCCCGACTTACCGCTAAGTAGCCGATAGGTTCCTACTTATCTTCCCTCGGCTTTGTACATGCCGATTGTTCGTACACGGGGTCGTAAACACCCCCGATACCAAAACAGAAAGGGATCATCCATGCTCGATTCGTATTTTAAAATCACAGAACGTGGGTCAACCGTAGCTCGTGAAGTCCGTGGTGGTTTCGTCACATTCTTCACAATGGCATACATCGTTGCACTTAATCCACTAATCATTGGCCTAGCCAAAGATGCCGATGGCAAGTTCCTCGGTGGCGGCGACGCTCCGAACTTGGCAGCAGTTGCTGCAATGACTGCACTTATGGCAGGCATTCTTACAATTCTGATGGGTGTAGTTGGAAACTATCCACTTGCACTTGCAACAGGTCTTGGCCTTAATACTTTCGTCGCTGTTGGAATTGCTTCGAAAATGTCATGGGCAGATGCAATGGGACTTGTAGTTATCGAGGGTCTCATCATCACCATTCTCGTACTTACGGGATTTAGAACCGCAGTATTTAAGGCAGTACCTGCCCAATTAAAGATTGCTATCTCAGTAGGTATTGGTCTCTTTATCGCACTGATCGGCCTTGTTGATGCAGGGTTCGTTCGTAGAACTGGATCTGGCCCAGTTCCCGTCACTCTAGGCGACAACGGAACGCTTGTTGGTTGGCCAATTCTTATTTTCGCTTTCGGTCTTTTCTTAATGATTGCACTTATGGTGAAGAAAGTTAAAGGTGCACTGTTAATCGGTATCGCTGCAGCAACAGTGGCTGCAATTGCTGTTGAGTCCGCTTTCAAGATTGGTCCTAACTTTAACGGTGCTACTGGCGCTGTTAACGCAAAGGGTTGGGGACTTAACGTTCCAACAATTCCATCGGACATTGTCGGCAAGCCTGACTTTGGATTATTCGGTCAGTTCAACTTGCTTGGTTCATTTGATCGCATCTCATTGATCTCTGGAATCCTTTTTGTCTTTACGCTTATGCTCTCTGACTTCTTCGACACCGTTGGAACAGTTACGGCTATCGGACATGAAGCTAATCTCATTGATAAGAATGGTGATATCCCGAACAATGATCGCATTCTTCTAGTCGACTCACTTGCAGCAGTTGCAGGTGGCGCTGGAAGCATTTCATCGAACACCAGCTATATCGAATCAGCTGCTGGAGTAGGTGAAGGCGCACGTACTGGTCTTGCTTCAGTGGTAACAGGAGTACTTTTCTTGCTCACCACTTTCTTGGCACCGCTTGTCGCAGTGATTCCATATGAGGCTGCAACACCAGCCTTGGTAATTGTGGGCTTCCTGATGATGACACAGATCAAGAATATTGATTGGGAAGATTACGGAATCGCTATTCCAGCCTTCTTAACAATCATCCTGATGCCATTTACTTACAATATTTCAGTAGGTATTGGTGCTGGCTTTGTTTCGCACGTGGTCATCCGCCTTGTTCAAGGTCGTCGCAAGGATGTACATCCTTTGCTACTCCTTGTTTCTGGGCTCTTTATGATCTACTTCTTAACCTCTCCAATTAATGCATGGATTGGCTAATTAGCTAATTTAACGAAGGCCCTGCGCGTGATAGTGCAGGGCCTTTGTTATGCCCAAATAATCGGGGTTAAACCTTGCGAAACCAGTATCGAGTTAGTTCGCGAAAAAGGTTTAGAGCCGAAAAAACCTCGATAGGCCGAGAGCGGACTTGGGTGCACTGATTTAATAGTTAAAGCGGGATCAAAGTGAGCCTGTAGCTCCTGCGCCTTTTTACCCCAAAGAATCGCTACGACTTTTTTCTCACCTAATATGCGTGCAGCTTCATTGGTTATTTCCTGCCATCCAAAATCTCCGTGTGCCATCGAATCTCCTGGCGTCGTAGTGAGAACTCTATTGAGTAGGAAAACTCCTTGATCGGCCCAATCACTTAAGTCACCATTGGTTCGTAGCTGATTGCCTAGATCATCATTGAGCTCTAAGAAAATATTTTTTAAGGAAGCCGGAAAGACATCAGAGGAAACTGAGAAAGCTAAACCTTGCGCCTGACCAACGCCAGGATAAGGGTCTTGGCCAACTACCACGACTTTGATATTACTTATTGGTTGCGAAAAGACGCGCATGATATGCGAGTATGCGGGTGTCACATTATGTAAATCAACTCGTGCATCGATTTGATCTATATCAGTGCGTAATTTTTCAAGTACCACTTGCCACTCTGGGTGCAACTGTGCAAACAAAGACATAGAACTAGCCCGTTGCGCGTGCGAAAAAACGACCGGAATCAAAGGTGACAGAAATAGATGTATCAAAAACAGCCGAGATATGTTCAGAAGTGATCACTGACTCTGCTGGTCCACTCACAGCAATAAGGCCATCTTTGAGTAGAAGTGCGTGAGTGGTACCGACTGGGATTTCTTCTATGTGATGAGTAACTAAAATAGTTGCCGGCGCTAACGGGTCGCGGGAGAATTCAGTAAATCTGCGCAGCAGATCTTCGCGTCCACCGACATCTAAACCACCGGCAGGTTCGTCAAGTAAAAGTAGCTCTGGATCAGTCATAAGAGCACGTGCGATTTGAACCCGCTTTCGCTCACCTTCACTGAGCGTTCCATAGATGCGCCCACCTAATTCCCGGACGCCAAAGGTTGTCAACAAGGCCATGGCTCTTGACTCATCCCACAAATCATAAACTTCATTCCATCGACCTGAAATTGCATAAGCAGCCGTTAGGACTACATCGTGGACTTTTTCATAATAAGGAATCTCTTCATTGGTTAATGCCCCACACGTTCCAATTCGTGTACGCAGTTCAAAGAGATCAACTTTGCCCATCTCTTTGCCTAGAACCGTCACTGTGCCTTTAGTTGGAAAGAGTTTGGTTCCTAGGACCTGCAGTAAAGTCGATTTACCTGCACCGTTAGGGCCGAGAATCACCCACCTCTCCCCTGGCATAATTTCAAAATTTATTGGCCCCAAGATGTTCTTGCCGGCCCGTGAAACACTGACATCGTTAACACTTAAAACCGATGTACTTGTCATAGGGCAAGAAGATACTGGTTACTTGCATCATGTAAGGCGATTTTGCCCATTAATACCTAGTGATTCGCGATAAACTTCCGAGTCTTATGGCCACTAACGAACAATTTACCGGACTAATCCTGCTCAGTGGAGTGGATAAGCCGGGTATAAATGAGGCTCTCTTCTCGGCCCTAGCCCCCTTTGCAATCACTGTCCTAGACATTGAACAGGTGGTCATCAGCAATCGCCTGATTTTAACGGTACTGATTGCTTGCAACCCGGCTCATGAAAAAGCTATAGATGCAGATTTGCTTACATGTGCCAGCGAATTAGGAGTCGATATTGCCACGTTATTTGCCAGCACAACCCATGACAGCATCGCTAGTAAAAAAGGATTAATACATGTTGTGGCGTTAAGTGCCAAGCTTGCGCCCGTATCCATCGCAGAGATTGCCGGAGCAATCTCCCAACTCGGAGCTAATATTGAAAGAATTTCTCGGACAGCATCAACTCCCGTGACGGCTATCGAGATGATTGTTTCGGGTACTGATCACCAAACCTTAACTAGTTCACTTGCACCGATTGCTGCTGCAAACCATGTCGATATTGCAGTTCAGCCCAATGGTTTCTCCCGATTTTCTCGCAAGTTAGTGCAATTAGATGTCGATTCAACTTTGATACAACAAGAAGTGATCGATTTGCTAGCCGACAAAGCCGGTGTTGGTGCAGAAGTTAAATCCATTACTGAATCTGCAATGCGCGGCGAGTTGGATTTCGCACAATCCTTAATCGCCAGAGTTGCCTTACTTAAAGGTCTATCTGAATCTGCACTAATCGAAGTTCAAGCCGACATACTTTTAACGCCTGGTGCTAAGACCCTCATAAAGACCTTGCACACGTTAGGCCATAGTGTTGCCATCGTTTCAGGTGGCTTTATAAATGTTATCCAGCCTTTATTGGAATCTCTGGAAATAAAGCATGTCAAAGCTAACACGCTAGAGGTCGTCGATGGAGTTCTTACGGGAGCGTTAGTCGGTCCTATCATTGATAGAGCGGCCAAGGCAGAAGCCTTGCGAGAATTTGCATCAATCGAATCAATCAGCATGTCGCAAACAGTTGCTATTGGTGATGGAGCAAATGACTTGGACATGATTGCTGCTGCCGGATTAGGTATCGCTTTTAACGCCAAACCGGCGGTTAAGGCTGCCGCTGATAGCTCACTTAGTGATCCTTACCTTGATTCCGTGCTCTACCTCTTGGGAATTCCTCGGGAGGATATAGAGGATTAAAGCCGGCAGGCGTGAATATCTGTAACTAAAATCCCTCGGGCGCCAACTGCCCACAGTTCATCCATCACTCTATTGGTATCTTTTCGCAGAACCATTGCCCGCACTGCCACCCACTCTTCGCGCTGTAATGGAGAAATCGTTGGGGACTCTAAACCTGGAGTAATCGCACAAGCCGCATCTACATTCGAACGTGGAATATCGTAGTCAAGAAGTACATATTGACGTGCAGTGACGACTCCTTGTAGACGGCGAATCAAAATTTCAAGTTCGGGTGGTATCACCGCGCCATTTCTAGTGATGAGGATTGCCTCACTTGTTAAAATGGGTTCTCCAAAGACAGCCAGGCCGGCTTGGCGCAGAGTATTTCCAGTGCTCACTACATCGGCAATCACATCGGCAACACCTAGTCGAATACTACTTTCCACTGCCCCGTCAAGTCGCACGACGTCGGCCTTAATGTGCAATCCAGATAAGTGCGCAGCTACCAAACCTGGATATGCAGTAGCAACTCGCTTGCCGGAGATATCAGCTAATGTCCATGAGCGATCAGAAGGTGCAGCAAAGCGAAAAGTTGATCCGCCAAAATTCAAGGTCATCTGCTCTGTTGCCTCTGCCGACGAATCAAATAATAGATCGCGGCCAGTAATCCCAGCCTCTAACTCGCCAGTGCCAACATAGATTGCAATGTCGCGAGGGCGAAGATAATAAAACTCCACGCCGTTGTCGGAATCAATAAGAACTAAGTCACGAGAATCCGTACGCTGCCTATAACCGGCTTCCTTGAGAATCGATAGTGATTCTTCCGCCAAAGATCCCTTATTTGGTACTGCGATTCTTAGCATTGAGGCGCCTTTCTATAGGTACTTATAAATATCATCGGGAGTTAACCCACGTGCCAGCATTAACGTTTGCAGGTGATAAATCAGTTGGCTTATCTCTTCGGCCAGTTCTTCATTTGATTCGTGCTCAGCCGCTAGCCACACTTCACCAGCTTCTTCTAGAATCTTTTTCCCGATCGCGTGGACACCAGCATCGACGGCAGCCACAGTCCCCGAACCCTCTGGACGAGCCAGCATTTTCTCCGCTAATTCACTCCAGAGAGAGTCGAAAGATTTCATACCCCTAGTTTACTCGTAGGTCTTACCCAGCCGTTACCTATTTAGAGGGCGCTTGGAAATCCTTAACCATGAGATGAAACCCCAGACAACAAATGGCAAGTAAATCGCATACAACGTACCTGTTGGGTAGTAGCCGTTTGTGAAGGCAAAAGGAACGCCAACCAAGTCAACGGCGATCCACACTAACCAGAATTCAACATAGCCGCGGCTCATACCGTAGGTAGCTAAAGCGGTACCGGTAAAAATCCACGTATCGACAAGCAACCACGTTCCGGACTCACCTAACGCTTTAAAAATCTGCATTGATGTAAAGAAAAATACAATGATGCAAGGTACGAGGATTAAGCGCTCCCGAGTTGTGGTCCACCGTGGGTCGACGGGTGATCCATTGTCAGTCCCGCGTTTCCTGTGGGCACTCCAGCGAATCCATCCATAAACACTCACGATGATGAGCAAGAGATTTCGACTTGCTTGTCCATAGAAATTCGCCGATGGTTGGTCCCCGTAAGCAAATACAGCGCCTAAAAACACTGTGAAAAGTAAGCCATCTCCAATTATTCCAACTGGCCAAGCCCACATATTTCTGCGCGCGCCTAAAATTGCACTACTTAAACCAAGTGTGCCGCCGATAATTTCGCGGACGGCTATTGATTTGCTACCGAAGTGAATTGTTGTTTCAAAAAGCCATGTAATGATATTCATAATTATTGATCCGCTGAGTTGGCTGCAGCACGTAATGAATCAATCATCGCAGCGGGGTCAGCGGCTTTAAATACAGCGCTCCCGGCGACAAAGGTGTCTGCCCCAGCCTCTGCTGCAGCACTGATTGTTTCTAGTGAGACCCCACCATCTACTTGTAACCAGATAGGACGATTGCCAATTATTGAGCGAGTTCGGCGTACCTTTTCCATCATGTCATACATAAACTTTTGTCCACCAAAACCTGGTTCGACCGTCATAATTAAAAACATATCTATCTCATCTGCATAGTCCGCATAGTCATCTATCGATGTCCCTGGCTTTATACCGAGGCCACATCTCGCTCCTGCTTTTCGAATAGCTTTGGCAGTCATAGAAATATTTGCAGTCGCTTCGACATGAATAGTCACACTCTCACAACCAGCTTCAGCGAATGCGGGTGCTACGTGATCTACCCCTGCAACCATGAGATGAGCATCGACTCCAATGGGACAGTCGTCGATAATCTCAGCACTTCTTGCGAGATCAAAAGTAAAGTTAGGAACAAAGACATCATCCATTACATCTAAATGCAATAAATCAGAGGATGCAGCGATGCGGTTGATCTCTTCATTTAACCGAGAAAAGTCAGCATTTAATATGCTCGGCGTGATGCGAATCTCTCGGCTCATGTGGCTATATTAACTTTTCTTAACTAACACCGCTAAATACATCGCATCGGTACCGTGTCGGTGAGTCCACAGTGACATTGCACCCTCTCGTGTGGCCTCTAATAAATTGGTAGGTAGGTATGGCTCAATGTCTACTAGTTCGCACTCCGGATGGTTCTTCAGAATATCCCGCACCTGCACGGTAGTTTCGGCAAAATGCGGCGAACACGTCGCATACCCCAGAACTCCTCCGACATTGAGAACCTGAATTGCGGCTTCTATGAGTTCGCGTTGCAGCTCCGTCAACGCGCGAAGGTCTTTGAGATTACGTCTCCATCGAACTTCAGGGCGCCTGCGCAATGCTCCCAGACCCGTACATGGCGCATCGAGCAAGATTGCATCGAAGCTCTGATTTCGTGAGGAAATATCGCGACCATCACCACACCATACGGAGGCGCCATGAACAACGCGTTTTACTAACTCAGCTCTGGCAGAAGAAACTTCATTAGCTGTAAAAGTAATCCCACGCGTTGTCGCAATACTTGAAAGCAACGCAGCCTTGCCTCCAGGACCAGCGCACAGATCTAACCACTGTTCACCTTGTGCGATAGCAGAAAATACTGCTGCTACAAGTTGTGAGCCCTCATCCTGAACACCGGCTTTACGATGCCGGATAAGTTCTAGAGTTCCTGGATTGCCTTTGAAATTGGCTCCAAAATCTGAAAATTCAGTAGGTACTGCACCGAGTTGAACTAGTTCATCTCGTGTTGAGTAACCAGGCCAAGCAACTAAGGTTGGAGTCGCAGGAACGTTATTAATAAGCAGAGCAGATTCAACCTCTGACCAATCTTTGAGCAAGTCAAAATAGGCAGAGATAATCCATTCGGGATGTGAGTATTGAATCGACATCCGCTCTACGGGATCCTTAATCTCTTGCAGAGGTGCGAACCATTCCTCCATGCTTTTTCGAGTAACACCTCGTAGCAGTGCGTTAACAAAACTGGCTTTAGATTCGCCAACTCTCTTACGAGCAACTTCCACCGTAGCGGCTACAGCTGCATGGTCAGGAATTCGCATCTCATGAATTTGATGAACACCAAGGCGGCACAAATCAACGATTCCGGCATCAACCTCATTCCATGGGCGATCACTCAGTTGTGCAAGAACCCAGTCGTGCTTGCCTTGCATTCGTAGCGTGCCATATAACAGCTCTGTCACTAAACTTCGATCGCGCTCTTCTAAGGAGCTAGCAGATAAGGCGGCAGGTAAAAGTAGATTTGAGTAGCCTTCGTTTCTGTTCACTTCACTCAACAAATCAAAAGCAAGGAGTCTAGAAGCGTCAGGCTTTGGCGACTTAAAAGTATTTCTTCGTGCCTCAACCAAAGTTTTCACCACCCAGCAGATGTGCCCCGCGAGCCCAATCTGCTGCTGGCATTTCACTCTTACCCGCAGGGATAACGCTCCCTAATTCGATAACACCGTTGAGTGCAGCTCCTACAAATACTTTGCTTTCTTGGCAATGAATCTGCCCGGGTTTTAGCTCCAGGTCGATCTGCGCCATGCTGGCTTGCGTAATTTTGATCGGATTTTCTTTCCATGTGCTCCACGCACACGGAGCTGGATAAAATGCTCGAATTCTATTTATAACTGCCTGCGCAGAATCTGACCAAACAATCTTTGCTTGTTCTTTCGATATTTTAGGCGCTATAGAAGCTGATCCTCGTTGTGGTTCGGGTTTTATTCCTTGTTCAATTTTCACAAGAGTGTGTGCAAACGCCTCCGGTCCCATACGAGCTAGATGTTCCAACATTTCAAAGCTACGCCATGTAGGTTCTATGCCCACAGGTATTTGCGTAAATAACGGACCAGTATCCATGCCTTTATCGAGTTGGAAAACAGTTAATCCAGATGTTACTTCGCCATTTTCGAGCGCCCGTTGAACCGGTGCCGCACCACGGTATGCCGGCAAAAGTGAAAAATGTAAATTAAGAAAACCAAAACGAGGGAGTTGCAAAATCTCTTCCGGAAGTATTACGCCATAACCAATAGTTAGAACCAGATCTAGATCGTTAACAACGTGGGCAAGTTCGCTAGGTGCAAGGGGTTTGATACAAGTAATGCCATGAGATGTAGCCCATGCACTCACCGGGGATTCGGTAAGATCTCTGCCCCGACCAGCTGGCCTGTCGGGCTGGGTAATTACCATGGCTAACTCATGTGAAGTCGTGAGTAACCAATCCAGTGTGGGGATCGCAACCTGCGGAGTAGCTGCTACTCCTATGCGCATTACGTGTTCCGTCCGAAAAGACCGTGTGGTGACTCTTTAATGGAGATTTTTTGACCCGCTTGCGAAGATTGATTAAACCATTCGGACTCACGAATCTCTTTCATAGCTAACTTACGTTCAGCAGGTGTCATTCGGTCAATAAAAAGAATGCCATCCAAATGGTCGGTCTCGTGCTGTAGAGCTCGCGCCAAAAACTCGGTGCCATCAACACTGATTGGTTCGCCAAACATATTAAATCCTTGAGCTACGGCCCGCATGGCGCGAGGTGTTGGATAACTTAGCTCTGGAAAAGAAAGGCACCCTTCCTCCCCCTCCTGCATCTCATCACCAAGGACGAGAACTGGATTAACTAAATGCCCTAAAACGTCATCTACGTTCCACGTAAAGACTCGCAATGGAACACCAATTTGGGGCGCAGCCAAACCAGCACCGGGAGCCTCCAACATTGTTTCGGTGAGATCAGCGACTAGATTGCGCAACTCTTTGTCAAAATCAACGACGCGTGCAGCCGGAGTCACCAGAACTGGATCTCCGAATAGTCGTATCGCTTGTATTGGCACTGCCCCATCCTACCAAAAGCCTAGAAGGAATAAGGATCCACTCGTATGGAGAGCAGTTGTTTCTTGGCAATACTTCGTCGGCGCTGAAGTTCGTGGACAAAACTCCTGACCTGCGTAGCGTCATCAACGTCGACATAGATAACGATTTTCGCCAATCCTTTTGGCATTGGGGTCGGACCGAAAACTTTGACGCTAGCAGGCAATCGCGCCTCTGAAATAGATTTATTTAAACCGCTAACAAGTTGCGTGGCTTCATTAACCGGACACGAGAGTAGAAAAGATTGCACAAACGGCGGAAGCGAAACCTCTTGGCGTTCTGTTAATTCACGGCGAATCATTGCACCAGGATTCCACTTAGCAACAGATGAAGTGATGGGATGTCCATCAGGAACTGTTAATAACACCACGCCTTTAGGATCAATCATCGCCGCCGTTTCGAAAAAGAGTTCACGTGCCCGTTCCTGTGCGCGTATGTCCGGATGCGAGAAGAAATTTAACCCTTCTAAGATAACTACTGCGCTATATCCTTGTGCACATCGCGGGGCTGCACCAGGAGTGGCAAGAACCAAAGCTGGCGAATCTGGTACAACTGTCTTGATAACGCCTTCGAATGAGAGAACCAGTGGGTAGCCACTGAATGCTCTAGAGATCTCTTCACCTGCACGCTCAATTCCACGTCCGGCTACGTATGGTTTTGTTCGATTACACCATGTGCACACCCACTCTGGAAAATCTTTCGCACAGACCGTGCAGCGCGGTATCGCATTCTTTGAGCCGATAGATAACCGACCGCCGCATGTGCATTGCGCTAAATTTTTACAGCGGGCGCACAGAAGTGCGTTTCCATAACCCTTACGCGGGACTAGAAAAAGTACAGGACCTCGAATGAGAGCTTTACGAATATCGGAAAAAATACGTCCTGGCAATAAAGTCCCATCATCTGATGCGAAAGATTTGACGTTGAGTTTGAAGGCATGATTAAGAAAACGCAATCTATTCGTATCGATAAGGAGTGAGAGCTCCATCGATGGTACATACCCAGTGAAGATTAGATTGATGGATTCTAAAGATTTGCGTATGAAAGCAATATCGCGAACATTGCACCCTGGCGAACGTACCTCGAAATGCTCATGCGAACTCTCCTTGTACATGATGATTGTTTTAAGATTAGATATAGGGGCGAATATCGCACTACGAGCACCAATCACAATGCAGTTGGGTGCATCCATGGCTTTCAAATAATTTTCGTATCGCTCGGCCCGAGTCAGTGAACTGTCCAACCGCAGATGGGTCAGCTTTTCGCTGTGTAAGGCATGGCTTATTTCATCTAGATCATGCTCATCAGGAGCAACTAGAAGAACCGAACCCTTCTTAGCTGCTTTCTGAATCTGAGAAACGATCTGATGTGCTGGATTCTCAAAGGGGTCAAAGGCAAGAAAGAGTTGATCGGCATCCGTGCGCATAACCGAACGAGCAATACGTGATTGGGGTGTGTATGCCTTATCTACGGCTGCGACTCTGGGAGGTATTGCAAGTCGAAGAACATCTGACGGATTCGTCGACCAGCGTTGAGCCACAACTGCGATTAGCTCTAGGGATTTTGTCGTTGCTACCGGATGTGCCGACAAAATCTTTGAGATCTGTCGTATCCGTCCGGAAGTCTCCGATTGTTGAAGTCGTTCTATGACGATGCCTTCAACTTCACGCGTACCAAATGGGACTTGTACTCTTACTCCGGTTGTAACCGCATCGCTCAAATTCTTTGGGACTGCGTAATCAAATGGAGTATCCAAATGAAAGACTCCAGTATCAACCCAGATACGAGCAATAGGTAAGTGTGTTGCCGCTTCTGCTTCGGGCCGTGAAATAACTTCGGCTTTGAGACGAAATAACCGCGGCGCAGCCACGTTCTACTTAATTGCCTTCTGCAAAGCATCAACGCGATCAGTGCGCTCCCAAGCAAACTCGGGAAGTTCGCGCCCAAAGTGTCCGTACGCACTTGTCAGTGAGTAGATGGGCCGCAACAGTTGGAGGTCTCTAATAATCGCAGCAGGTCTTAAATCGAAGGTCGCTAAAACAGCATCTTGAATTCTTTGCACCGGCACTGTTTCGGTACCAAAAGTTTCAACAAAAAGTCCAACAGGCTGGGCTTTGCCGATCGCGTAAGCGACCTGTACTTCACATCGTCTAGCTAAGCCAGCAGCGACAACATTTTTTGCCACCCAACGCATTGCATAAGCTGCCGAGCGATCCACTTTAGAGGGATCCTTTCCGCTAAATGCTCCCCCACCATGGCGAGCCATTCCGCCATAGGTATCAACAATTATTTTGCGACCAGTTAAACCCGCATCACCCATCGGCCCACCAATGACGAAACGACCGGTGGGATTTATCAAGGTTGTGAGATCTTTACGTGGAAGCTCAATAGTCGACAGAATAGGTTCCATAACAAATTCAATAATTTCTGGAGTTAGGGTCTTTACGACATCAACATCTTCACTGTGTTGACTGGAGATCACCACTGTATTGAGTGCGACCGCACGATCTCCATCATATTCAATTGTTACTTGAGTTTTTCCATCTGGACGCAAATAAGGAAGCTGACCAGACTTACGTACCTTTGCAAGTTGGGCAGCTAAAGCATGCGCTAGCCAGATAGGTAGTGGCATTAACTCTTTCGTGTCATCACATGCATAACCAAACATCAAGCCTTGATCACCGGCACCTTGTAGATCTAACGGATCAACGCCTGATGCAACTCGATGCTCATAGGCATCATCGACGCCTTGAGCAATATCTTGTGACTGCTGTCCGATTGAGATCGATACACCACAACTATTTCCATCAAAACCTTTGTCGGATGAGTCATACCCAATATTTAGAACCGTATCTCGGACGATTGTATTAACGTCGGCATATCCATCAGTCGTTACTTCTCCAGCAACATGGACCTGTCCGGTTGTAATCAGAGTTTCTACAGCGACTCGGCTCTTACTATCTTGTGAGAGTAAGGAATCTAGCACCGCATCCGAAATAGCATCGGCGATCTTATCTGGATGACCTTCAGTAACTGATTCTGACGTAAAGAGGCGCTGCGACATAAGTTCTAACCTAACTGCCGTATGGCGTAATCAAGGAGTAAGTCTGCGAGAGCGTCTTTGGAGACTTCCTTGAGCGCTATTTCCTCACCGTTTCGTAGAAGGATTGTACCGTGCGTGACATCTTTTCCGAATATAGCGCCACCGCTAACATCGTTGACATAGATAATATCCAGCGACTTAGCTGTCAGTTTTGACCGTGCAGAGTCAATATGTTCCGTAGTCTCGGCAGCAAAACCGATCATTATTTGATGGGACTTTTGGCGAGCTAGTTCTGCCAATAGATCAGGGTTAGCCTCGAGTTCGATGGACGTAAAAAACGCCTTCTTAATCTTTTCACTCAATGTAGTAACAGGTCTGGCATCGGCCACAGCTGCGCACATAATGAGCACATCGCAGGTCTTAAATTCTTTTGCCAATTCAACCTGCATGTCACGTGCACTTTCTACGTGAGTGATAGATACCCCATCAACGGTAGATGTATCCATATTTGCTGCAATCAAAGTAACGTCAGCACCACGCAATTGTGCAGCTCGAGCTAGTGCTACTCCTTGTTTTCCTGATGATCGATTTCCGATAAATCGCACAGGATCGATAGCTTCGCGGGTACCTCCTGCGGTGATCAGTACTCGTCGTCCAAGCAAATCCTGTTTGTTGCCGGTCATTGCATCAAACTCAGTCACTATTCGAGAGACTTCAGGGAAGCGTCCTTGCCCGGAATCATTTCCGGTAAGTCGGCCAGTATCTGGCTCAAGAACAGTGAATCCACGTGAGCGAAGTGTCGCAACGTTAGCTTTCGTTGCAGGATCGTTCCACATGTTCGGGTGCATAGCAGGAACAATCATCTTTGGAACATCACTTGCAAGGATTAAGTTGGTGAGAAGATCATCTGCTCGACCGATCGCAATACGTGCGATGAGATCGGCAGTGGCTGGTGCAATAATAAAAAATCCACTTTTTTGTGCTAACGAAATATGGGTAACTTCATGCACATTTTCCCATACTTGCGTATGTGCTGGACGCCCTGACAGTGCCTCCCATGTTGCAGCCCCGACGAAGTTTAGAGACGAGGGAGTTGGGACGACGCTTACTCGGTAACCACGATCTTGTAACCTGCGCAGAAGATCGGCTGACTTATAGGCCGCGATTCCAGCGCCAACGCCGAGTATTACCTCACGGCTGTCGGAAGACATTGCTACAAGAAAACTTTAAGCCGTTGGTTCGAGATT
>WLHW01000021.1 GCA_009702525.1 Actinomycetota bacterium | reverse complement strand
GATTAAGTGAACGATAGAGTAGTGATGGGTTGGGTAGGAGAACGTCTATTTGTAAGGCAATCAAACAAATGAGGAGAATGTCTTCGGACCCAACCCCCCCCAACAAGATGCGAGAAAGAGGAATTTATCTAATTCGCAAATAGATTTAAATTCGTTAGCGATGGCCACAGTGCAAAGAGGATTGAGATTGGCAGGATAAGGAAGACGACTGGAATCATCATTGAGATTTCAGCCTTACCTGCAGCGGCCATCACTATATTTCGTTGATTTGCGCGGGCTTCGACTGCATGCCGAGATAGAACTTCGATCAGAGGTGCACCGCGCAGAGTTGCCGTCACAATTGCATCGATAAATCTGCGGATCATTACCGACTTAACGCGGCGGCCCATTGCATCAAGGCTTATGTGAAGTGGTTCGCCGTTTCGCACAGCAGATGTAACGACAGCGAACTCTTGCGCTAATGCGCCATCGGCTGATTCGGCAATACGCAGCATTGCGCTCATAGGGGTTTCACCCGCGGCGATTGCCAACGTGAGCATTTCGATAATGGCAGGAAATTCCGCCTCGATCATTTGCCGGCGTTTCTTAATCTGACTGGATAGCTCTCTATCTATTAATACGAATACAGCTGCAGCGATCATGCCAGCTAGTAAAAGTGCAGTTACTGATGAGCGATGAGAAACAATAAGAAAAACAAGCACAAGTGAGGCACTTGCTGCACAGAATCCAATTTGGCGAATCCGAAAGTTTTCATAATCTAGCTCGCTACTTCTGCCGAGCTCCACTAAGCGAGAATGTATGCCACTCTTATCACGGGACTGGGCTGCAGTGGTTTTGGCACGTCGTTCGAGTATTTTGATTGGATCGATGTTCGGATCAAGTACGAAAAGTAAGCCCCCTGGAACTGCAAATAGCATTGAAACAAAGACGATAGTAAACATTAGGACTTACCTACTTTCAAACCAGTAAATACGCGTGGAGTTTGAGGTAGATGGCCTAAGCGATTCATCCACATATATGCAATTGCAGTCATTACTAAACCTGCAATCAATATCCCACCACCAGTGGCAGTTGAAAATGCCGCAACCGTACTTGGCTGAGTTGAAAGCAGCAGTAGAAGTATCCAGGGTGTCACTGCAGATAAGTGCGCGGAGTTCTTTATCCATCCATGTTTAACTTCAATTTCACGGCGAAGAGCAAGATCTTGGCGTAAGAAGTCACCTAAAGTTCGTAAAATTGATAAAAGTTCACTTCCACCTAAAGCTTTTGAGATAAGTAGTGCTTCAAAAATCTGGTCGCTGCCGTGATGGTGAAATAAGGCTTTGAGCTCTTGTATGGCTTCAGTTAAATCACCGTGGCGGTAAAGCGAAGTACGAAAATCTAGAAATGCTGGACGCAGAATTTCAGGTCCTCTAGTAGCTAAACCCGCTAACGATTCAGTAAGAGATAGACCGGATTGAATACCTGACATTACGTGGTCGATGACTTCGGGCCATGCAGCGATGAGTGCGGATTCACTTCGCTGATTCTTTCCAGAAAGGGCTACAAATGAGATTCCAGCGACCAATACCCCAAAAGCGCACGAAATAGAAAGGGAGCCCGTGAAGAGAAATATCAGTGCTACGGCGATAGATGAATAAACTGCTGAGCGAATCTTGATCTTCACTAGCGCCACCAGGAGGCTAACGGAGCGCCAATGAGAGCAAATTTATCGGCATGGGGAAGTGTGCCGATTCCACGATCGTAATCTTTTCCATTCCAAGTCCATAGAGTTTCGATCTCTGCACGATCATTTTCATAGCGTCCGGTTAATGCTGCAATCTCATTAATGCGGCGCATACCTGTGTGATCAAGTGAGACATGGACAATTAAATCAAAGGCCGATGCAACGGTTGGAGCGATGAACTTGTGCGAAATATTTTCTCCCGCTAAAAGAGGCAGAGTTTGAAGTTTGATAATTGCATCTCGTGGAGAGTTTGCATGCAAGGTTCCCATACCTGGTAGTCCAGAGTTAAGGGCGATAAGAAGATCAAGTGCTTCGGCCTCACGCACTTCACCGACAATTATTCGAGAAGGGCGCATACGTAAGGATTCTTTGATTAGCCGGCGAAGTGGAATTTCTCCATCGCCTTGCAAGTTTGCACTGCGAGTTTGAAGTGCAACGACATCAGGTAGTTGTGGACTTAGTTCAAATACTTCTTCGATAGTGACTACGCGTTCAGTGCGAGGAATTGCTCCAGCCAAAGCGTTAAGCACGGTGGTTTTACCGGCCTGAGTTCCACCACTGACTAAGATATTTAGACCCGCACGAACGGAGTTCTTAAGCGCTGTGGCAATAAATGGCGTCATAACATTTCTATTAACTAGATCATCAATGCCTAAATTGCCCATTAAATGCTTGCGAATATTGACCGCCCAATGTGTAGCGGTGATTTCGGGAATTGCCACATGTAGTCGTGATCCATCGGGCAGGCGGGCATCAACAAATGGATGCGAAAGATCTATGCGCCTACCGCTCCACATCAGTGCGCGCTCTACGATATTTCGCACTTCATCGCTAGTTAACAAGAGATTTGTTAGCTCACTGCGCCCTGAACGCGCAATAAATATGCGCTCAGGGGAGTTGATCCAGATCTCTTCAATCGTTGGATCTTTCATGAAATCTGCAATTGCACCGAAAGTTATATCTATGTCTAGGTCCATGAGGGAAATCTAGGTCGGGTGCTCACGTGCTTACTGTTGAGCTTACTAATGCGTGGATAAAGGTTCACGATCTAGGCGGTTCATCAGCGCAAGACCGCTTTCCCCTGACACTGATGTCACCATAGATATTGAGATTTGAAGGGTTTTATTAACCGATAGTGATTGCGCATGTAGGAGTCGAGTAATGAGTCGTTCGGCTGCACTGTGCCCATCACTGATCAGAATGACGCACTCATTTATACCTAAGCGGCCTATACAGTCTTCGCTTCGAGTTAAAGTTTGAAGTTCGTATGAAAAGTGCAAAATGTCTTCGGCGCCAATCTCTGGTCTTATTCCATTTTCGGACAATCGAGAAAAAATAATTTTTATAACGCTGAAATGGATACTTGAGCGCTGTGATAAAGCGATTTCACGGCGTAACTGTTCGTAAAAAAATGAGGCGGCAGCAAGATGGGTTTGCGAATCATGGATGCCATCATGAGAAAATAGCGGGCTATGGTCGATGCGATGGGTTAATCTGTCCTCCATGACTAAGGATTCTGCCAAGGCAGCTAAGGCACGCGCCGTAGTGGCATCCCTACTCTTTGTTGAAGCTGCAGTAATTGGAGCATTAGGAATCTGGTTGATCGAGTTAACTGTTACCGCCGATACCTTCGAATTTAAACCACTTCTAGGTGTCTTGCTCTTTGTTGTACTTGGCAGCGGTGGATTAGCAGCATCCGCAGTGGGATATCGCAGAGGAAAATATTTTGGACGATCACCTGCCGTGCTTGCCAATCTGATTGCATTGGGAGTTGTCTCCTACCAAATTCAAGCTGGGCTTTGGTTGGTGGCTATCCCTCTGGCAGCACTTGCCGCAGCTACCTTGGCAGCAGCCCTTCGAGCCATTCCTGAGTAGCCGGCTTTAACTTTTGCGTCCCACAGCCAGGAAATTGTGGCCTATCTCGCGCCGTGACGGCCACATTTGATTTCAGAGCACGCTGAACAGCCGATAGGCTTAGGCGTAATCCAGGTCAAGAAGGAGTTTGCCAGTGTCGGCACAGGATTTTGGAGCAAATGATTGGCTCGTCGATGAGATGTACGAGCATTATTTAGCAGACCCAACTTCTGTCGATCCTGCATGGGTTGAGTATTTTAAAACTAACAAACCAGGTTCTGCACCTGCGCAATCAGGCACGACTAGCTCAGCGGCATCTACTGCGCCAGTGTCAAAAGGCTTGCCACCAGTTCCAAAGGCGCAACAACAAAAACCAATCACTGTTCCACCCGCACCTGCTGCCGTAGTTACACCTGTCGCACCAGCAGCACCAGCGGCACCAGTAGCACCAGCGCAACAACCAATTGTGAGAGATACCGCCACGCCTCAGCCAACTCCGGCAGATCCAGTTGTTAAACCAGTTCCAGTTTTAGTAACACCAAGTGCATCTTCACTAGAACCAATTCGAGGTGTAGCTGCTCGTGTTGTGCAAAGTATGGAAGCGTCACTTTCAGTTCCAACCGCAACTTCGGTACGTGCAGTTCCTGCCAAGTTGATGATTGATAATCGAATCGTCATCAACAATCACATGAAACGTGCTCGTGGTGGAAAAGTTTCCTTCACCCACATCATCGCTTATGCCATGATAAAAGCAGTTCGTGCAATGCCAGAGATGAATTCTTTCTTTGGTGATATTGATGGAAAGCCAGCAGTTGGTCATCCGGAACACATCAACTTAGGAATTGCTATTGATATAACTAAAGCCGATGGTTCACGACAATTATTAGTTCCATCAGTAAAAGGCTGTGAAGATTTAGATTTTGCACAGTTTTGGGGCGCATATGAAGCTGTTATCAAAAAGGCTCGCAGCGGTGCTTTAACAGTTGAAGATTTTGCCGGAACAACTATGTCTATTACTAACCCTGGCACAATCGGCACCGTTCACTCGGTACCACGTTTAGTGCAGGGACAGGGCCTCATTCTTGGCGTTGGCGCACTTGATTATCCAGCTGAATTTCATGGAGCCAGCGATGAAACTCTTGCGCGAATGGCAATTAGCAAAGTCGTTACCCTCACAAGCACCTACGATCACCGTGTAATCCAAGGCGCCCAGTCAGGTGATTTCTTGCGGCGAATGAACGAGTATTTGCTTGGCGCGGAAGGTTTCTATGATGAGATTTTTGCTGCCCTGCGTATTCCATACGAACCAATCCGTTGGGCTAAGGATTTTGAATTTGGCAAAGATGATCAAATCAATAAGACAGCTCGAATTCAACAGTTAATTACCGCCTACCGTACGCACGGTCACTTAATGGCAGATATTGATCCACTTGAATACAAGCAACGCTCACATCCAGATTTAGATGTTGTTACACATGGATTGACTCTGTGGGATCTGGATCGCGAATTTGCCACTGGAGACTTTGGTGGCCAAAAGTTTATGCAATTACGTAAAATTCTTGGAATCTTACGTGATTCATATTGCCGCACTGTTGGCGTTGAATACATGTACATTGAAAATCCAGCCGAGCGCAAGTGGATTCAAGAAAGAGTTGAAGTAACTCCAGATAAATTCCCACACGATGAACATTTACGGGTACTACATAAACTCAATAGCGCCGAAGCATTTGAGACTTTCTTGCAGACAAAGTTTGTTGGGCAAAAGCGTTTCTCACTCGAAGGCGGAGAATCTGTTATTCCACTGCTGGATGCCGTTCTATCAAGTGCAGCAGATCGTGGCCTAGATGAAGTTTGTATTGGAATGCCACACCGTGGTCGTTTAAATGTTCTAGCCAACGTTGCTGGAAAATCATACGGTCAGATTTTTCAAGAGTTCCAAGGTCATTACGCCGAAAACCAGGTACAGGGTTCGGGCGATGTTAAGTACCACTTAGGTACTGAAGGTGTATTTACATCTATCACTGGTGCCACAACGAAGATTTATTTAGCGGCTAATCCATCGCACTTAGAGGCTGTTAATCCAGTTCTAGAAGGCATTGTGCGTGCCAAGCAAGACAAACTCAATGTTAAAAACGCTTACTCTGTTATGCCAATTTTGCTTCACGGAGATGCATCCTTTGCCGGTCAAGGTGTCAATGCTGAAGTTCTCCAGCTCTCACAGTTAGCCGGATATCGCACAGGTGGAACGATTCATATTGTTATTAATAACCAAGTTGGCTTCACGACGTCGCCAATCGCATCTCGCACGTCAACATATTCGACTGACTTTGCCAAGATAATTCAAGCGCCAGTTTTCCACGTCAATGGTGATGATCCAGAAGCCTGTGTTCGCATTGCTCGGCTAGCCTTTGAATATCGCCAAACTTTCCATAAAGATGTAGTAATCGACATGGTCTGCTACCGCAGACGTGGACACAATGAGGGTGATGAGCCAAGTTTCACTCAGCCATTGATGTACAAGATGATTGATGCGAAGCGCTCTACTCGTACGCTCTTTACTGAAGCCCTAATCGGCCGTGGTGATATAACAGTTGAAGAGGCTGAAGAAGTCGCACGCGACTACCAAGCTCAACTGGAAGCAGTCTTTGCTGCAGTAAATAACTTAGAGACTCAAACTGATCCAAACTTTAAGGCACCCGTTGCACCTGAAGCCGATGAAATTATTACATCAATCAGCGAAAGCCTTGCCCAGGAAATCGCAGCTACTCAATTAGCAATTCCAGAAGGATTCAGTGTCCATCCTAAGCTTTTGCCTCAGTTAGCTAAGCGCGTTGAATCGTTAAATGATGCAACGATTGATTGGTCAACGGGAGAAATGTTGGCATTCGGTTCACTTTTGAAAGAAGACTATTCAATTCGCCTTGCTGGGCAAGATGCGCGACGTGGAACATTTAGTAATCGACATGCAGTCATCATCGATAAGGAAAATGGAAACGAATGGACACCGCTTCGTGCCCTTAATCAAGATGAAAACCACTTCTTTGTTATCGACTCATTGCTCAGCGAATACGCAGCTATGGGCTTTGAATATGGCTACAGCGTTGAGCGCGAGGACGCACTAGTTCTGTGGGAGGGTCAGTTTGGAGACTTTGCCAACGGAGCACAAACAATTATTGATGAGTTTATTTCCTCTGCACTTCAAAAATGGGGCGAGCGTTCATCCCTAGTCTTACTTCTGCCACACGGTTATGAAGGACAAGGACCAGACCACTCTTCTGCACGTATCGAGCGTTATTTACAGCTATGTGCTGAGCAGAATATGACCGTCGCACAACCGTCTAATCCAGCGTCGTACTTCCACTTATTACGCTGGCATGCAAAGAATCCAGCTCGCCGACCATTAATTATATTTACACCAAAGTCAATGCTTCGACTGCGCGCTGCAGCATCGGCTATCTACGATTTCACAAGTGGTCATTTCCAACCTGTCATCAGTGATGAGACAGTTAAAAATGCATCGCGCGTTATCTTCTGTTCAGGCAAGGTTTATCACGATCTTGTGGCAGAGCGAACAAAACTTGGTGAAACTTCTACTGCAATTGTGCGTGTAGAACTTTTGTACCCACTTCCAATTAATGAAATGGTAGCTGAAGCAAATAAGCATCCTGAGGCGAATTTATTGTGGGTTCAAGATGAGCCAGCTAACCAAGGTCCTTGGTCACATATTGCTCTGCGCACATCTGAACAACATGGTGGACATGGATTTGGGTCTCGCATTTTGCGTCGTGTATCACGCCGGGCAACTGCATCTCCTGCAACTGGTAATCACCATTTACATGAAGATGAACAAAAAGCATTAATGCTTGAAGCTTTTACTCGCTAATTACAGCTTGTTTTTACGATATCTAAAAAGTACACGTCCTACGATTTCGCTAGGTGGGATCCATCCCCACGATCGGGAATCCGTACTCTCACTGTTATCTCCTTCTACCCAGTAATTTCCTGCATGCGCTTTTTGGATTCGCTTAACAAGAAAAATACCTGGGCGATCTTCACGTTCAATAACGGCGATGCTGCCTAAGGGGGCTCGATCGGGTGCCTCAGATATCCATAAAACTAAGAGCCAATCACCATCGTTATACGTAGGGGCCATCGAGTTGCCCGAGACCACGACTGTGCCAAATTTGCTCACGAACGGTAGTCTGGCACCAGTAGAAGTTTCACGCGAATATATGTAAAGGAGAGTTGACCATGTTTACACCAAAGACAACTGTTTACGCCCACTGCGATCTTCCATGTGGTGTTTACGATCCAGCCCAAGCCAAGATTGAAGCTCTATCGGTAAAAGCCTGCATGGAAAAATATGCAGCAAATACCGACGCTGATTTCCGCTCACGTTCAGTAGCAATCAAAGAAGAGCGCTCACATCAAGTAAAAGAGCACCTTTGGGTTCTCTGGACTGATTATTTCAAGGCTCCACACTTCGAGGCTTACCCACAGTTGCACTCACTCTTTAATGAGGCGACAAAGCTCGCTGGTGCTGCAGGTACTAAGGGAACTCAAGATGTTGCAGTGGCAAACTCATTAATTGCAAAGATTGATGAGATTGCAGAAATTTTCTGGGCAACTAAGAAGGCTTAACCATTAAGTAAGGTAGCTGCAGGTAAAGAATTAAAAGTAAAGCGTTAATTAAGAGATTAGCGATTGAGCGGCGGTTCGTGCGAGGAAAGATACTCGCTCGACCGTCGCTCTTTTGATCATTGCAGCGGCAACTTGTCGCTCACCTTCATAAATTTCACACTCGAAAGTCAACTCTCTATTTTCAAATTCAATGCAGCGCGATGTTGCACGAAGTTCGGCGCCAATAGATGCAGGGCTTAGTGAGATCAATTCGGTACTAATCGAAATCGTAGTTTCACCCGGCTCTAGATACTCATCCAAAGAAATAACGGCGGCATGCTCCATTAAATTTAGAAGTTGAGATTGATCAACAATCGGCAAGTCACCAACACCCATAGCTACCGATGTGTCTCCTGGGCGAACGGTCATAACTGAAAAACCTACAGCCCCCACAATATCTTCAACTTGAAACATGTTCTAGGCCTTATCGTTCTCTGAATTATCTTCTAAATAACGAATTTCTTCAGTGTGTTCAATGGTGACTTCACGGTGTTCGATATTGCCAAACTCATCAATTTCAATTGAAATCTCAGTCATAGTGATTTCAGTGATGACCTCAGTCGTAAAAGCCCCAGTTGATTGTGCGTGAATCTGCTGATAAATCGAATCATGGAGATCCTCAGGCGCAGTTTCATTACATGTGCGCCTTAATACATCTTGTAATAAAGAGTGCATTAGGCGTTCATGAGCTAGTTCAGCGCTGCAGTTAGGGCAGCCAGCCAAGTGCACATCTATAACACCAATTGAAGGAGCATCAATATTTCCTTCAAGCAAAAGTACAAATGAGTTCAGGATTTGATTACATGATCCTAATTGGTAGGCGCTCATGGAGCCTCCTCCTTTGAATTCTTGGCGGGCTTGACTGAGTACCCAAGTTCTTTTGCATACTCTGTTAACCGCTCGCGCAACTGTTTTCTTCCCCGATGTAGCCGTGACATTACGGTTCCAGCTGGTACTCCAACAATCTCGGCGATCTCTTTATATGAAAAACCTTCTACATCGGCTAGATAGACGGCAATACGAAACTCTTCTGGAATATCAAGTAAGGCACGCTTAATGTCGCTATCAGGCAAGTTCTCTAACGCTTCAACCTCAGCGGATTTTCCTAAATTACTCGTGTGCGAAGCTGCGTCTGCTAACTGCCAATCTTCAATCTCGCCACCAGATATTTGTGGACGTCGTTGATCCTTGCGATACGTATTGATAAAAGTTGTTGTCAAAACACGATAGAGCCAGGCCTTTAGATTTGTACCAGGTTCAAATTGATGAAATGAGGCAAAGGCCTTTAAATATGTATCTTGAACCAAATCTTTTGCATCATGAGGATTCTTTGTGTACCTCAATGCCGCTGCATACAGTTGATTAGTAAAAACAAGGGCATCGCGTTCAAAGCGAACGGCACGATCTGCCGCGCTTTCCTTGACCAACTCTGTCGATGTCATATCGGCAAAAGGTTATCGCTAAAAGAGGGTTTCTGGCACGCCTAACACAATTTCATCGGTGAGCTTTTTTCCATGATTCGCAACTGAATTTACTGCCCTAGAAACCGGATAGGCCTCAAGAAATGAAGTTGGTGAGTCAACTCTCATTAAGGATTTTATCTGCTCTATCTCTTTATTTTCTGGGTCCAGCCATTGCGACCATCGTTCACGGGGCATAAACACCGGCATTCGACTATGAATGTCAGCTAACTCTGCCTGAGCCTCTTGCGTAATTATTGATGCGCTATGTATTACCTCGCCACTTGGTGCCCGCCAACTGCTCCAAATTCCAGCAATCGGCAACTGTTTTCCATCCTTTGCATGGATATAAAAGGGTTGCTTAGGTGCGAATTTTCCTAACGCGGTTGCCCATTCGTAATATCCCTCGGCTGGAATTAAACAGCGAGTAGATTTAAATGCAGATCGAAAAGTTGGTTTTTCATGTATGGATTCGCTCCGCGCATTTATAGCTCTAGATTGCGACGCTTTCGCTTCTTGGATATTTGTTAGCCATGGACCAACGAGCCCCCATGAAAGCGTAGCTAGCTCAGTTTTGCTGGTATCGCTCTGATCCGCACGAACGATGTAAATAGGATTAGTCGGCGCAATATTCCAATTTGCTGGCAGTGATTGGGATGGAGAAGCGCCGGTCACCTCAAACTGCTCCATGAGTTCGCGCATATCCGCCGATTGCGCATAACGACCACACATGCGTTAAGGATAGACTTAGGCAATGAGTAAAAACGACGACCTCTGGCCGGCAATCTTTCGTGGTGCGCTTCCAGTAGATATCTCTGTCGTTATTCCTGGATCAAAATCGGTGACTAATCGTGCACTCATTTTGGCAGCCCAGGCTGACTCCCAATCCATACTGCGTCGTCCCCTTGTTTCACGCGATAGTGAGTTGATGGTTAAGGGATTACAGGCTTTAGGAATTGGAATTAATGAAAGTGATGCACGCGTTGATGGGGACAGCGAGTACCAATTAACAATTACTCCAGGTGTTATGCGCGGGCCAGCCACAATAGATGTTGGAAATGCAGGAACCGTCATGCGCTTCTTGCCACCGCTAGCCGCACTGGCTGAAGGAGACATTGCATTTGATGGAGATCCACGATCGTATGAGCGGCCGCTAGGACCTGTAATCAAGGCGCTGGAAGAGCTTGGTGTATCAATTGCGCATGATGGTCGATACAGCTTGCCCATGGTTGTACATGGAAAAGGAAAAATCCCTGGTGGCGCACTCACAATCGATGCAAGTGCATCGAGTCAATTTTTATCAGCACTTTTATTGGTTGCACCAAGTTTTGAAAATGGTGTTGTTGTTACCCATAAAGGTGGTGCGCTTCCTTCAATGCCACATATCGATATGACAGTTGTAATGCTGCGAGATTTTGGTGCAGATGTGGAAGTTAATCAGGATGCACAAAGCTGGAGCGTAAAGCCAGGAGCTTTACATGGACGTGAATTAATGATTGAACCCGATCTTTCAAATGCTGCACCATTCTTATCAATGGCTATGGTTTGCGGTGGAAGTGTGACGATTGCAGATTGGCCTACACAAACAACACAACCCGGTGATCAGCTGCGTTCAATTTTAACTTCTATGGGAGCACATGTTTCGATGAGCGATCGAGGCTTAACTCTTAATGGAACCGGAAGAATTCATGGAATTGATATCGACTTGCATGATGTTGGCGAGCTAACTCCATCGATTGCTGCCTTGGCCGCCCTTGCTGATTCGCCTTCACATTTGCGTGGGATTGGCCACTTGCGATTACATGAGACCGATCGCCTCGCCGCTCTCACACGTGAAATTAACTCACTTGGCGGTCACGTCATAGAGCATCAGAGCTCGCTTGAGATAAATCCAGCCCCATTACATGGCGGTGTTTTTCACACCTATGACGATCATCGCTTAGCAACTGCTGGTGCAGTTATTGGTTTAGTAGTGCCAGGTATAGAGGTTGAAAACATTGCAACTACTCGCAAAACTCTGCCAGATTTTCCAGGTTTATGGAGCTCTTTACTTGATTAAGAGCTGCGTATGAGTCCTCGCGAATACGATGAATCCGATGCACGGATTCGACCATCCCGAAGTACACGACCACGCAGTAAAGATCGCCCAAGTCACAATGATGCAATTAATGCATTAGTTACAACCGTAGATCGTGGACGTCAAACATGTATCACCGATAGTGGCATAGTGATTACTGCAATGCGTGCACGCGAACTTGGTCCCAAATCTGTTGTAGTTGGTGATTCTGTCTCTTTAGTTGGAGATGTAAGCGGAAGCGAGGGATCCCTTGCACGTATTGTTCAGGTGCAAGATCGACGGAACTCTTTGAGTAGAACCGTTGACGACGCCGCACAAGTTGAACGCACAATTGTTGCCAATATTGATCAACTCGTCATCGTTGTTTCTGCCACTAACCCTGAACCGCGTCGAGGTCTTATCGATCGTTTCCTTGTATCAGCATTTACTGAAGGCATTGCCCCAATTTTGGTGGTTACTAAAACTGATTTAGGTCCAGTTCCAGCGTTCTTGGCGGAGTATTCCAAGTTAGATGTTGAAATTCTTCATACTGCGATTAAAGGATCACATCGTGAGAGCGATTTAATTGCGCTTCATGCGATGCTTGAGGGAAAAATCTCAGTCCTTGTGGGTCACTCTGGTGTTGGTAAGTCAACGCTGATTAATGCACTCGTACCTGAAGCAGATCGCTTAACCGGCGATGTCAATAGTGCAACAGGCCGTGGCCGACACACATCATCAAGTGCTATTGCGCTGCCACTTGCAACGAGTGATGGCTGGATTATTGATACACCAGGCATTCGTGCATTTGGTTTATCGCACATTGACACTAAGCGAATCGTCGATGCATTCACTGATTTATCTGAAGTCGCCGCCAACTGCTTGTCTAACTGCTCACACTCTGAGAGCTCTTGTTCCCTAGATGCCTGGGCGGCACCTGGTGGCGTAAGTAATCCAGAACGCAGCGCCCGTTTGGCTAGCCTGCGTTCACTATTAGCAGTGAAAGATCAAGCTGTGAGTGCGATTGAGGAATAGGATTAAAGCCTTATGAGTACCAATGATTATGCAGAGGATTTGGCTCTGGCACATCTGCTTGCCGATATCGCCGATGAAATTGCTTTAGATAGGTATCAATCTCTTGATTTAGTGATTACGACTAAGCCAGATAACACTCCAGTAACAGATGCTGATCGCGCAGTTGAGACTGCAATTCGTGAAGCGTTATCAAAACACCGCCCAGATGATGGTTTGTTAGGTGAAGAGTTTGGAACAGATTTAAAAGGTGCGCGACGTTATTGGGTAATTGATCCAATCGATGGAACTAAGAATTTTATGCGCGGAGTTCCAACGTGGGCATGCTTAATTGCACTCGTAGAAGTTCATGATGATGGTAGTCAAGAAGTTGTAGTTGGTATTGCAAGTTCACCAGCACTCTCACGTCGCTGGTTCGCCTCATGCTGCCAAGGTGCATTTGTAACTTTCAATGGAGCAACCAGGAAAATTTCTGTTTCCCAAGTTGCATCCATGAGTGACGCATCAATTGCTTACTCAGATTTTGTTGGCTTTGGTGACAGACTAAAACCTTTTCAAGAGATGCTAGATAGTGCTTGGCGCACGCGCGGAATGGGTGATTTTTGGTCACACATGTTGGTAGCCGAAGGCGCAGTTGATGTTGCAATTGAACCATCCCTTGCGATTTGGGATATGGCCGCCTTGGATATTATTGTGCGTGAAGCAGGAGGGGTCTTTACAAACACATCTGGCGTTGCCGGACCATTTGGCGGTAGTGGTGTATCGACAAATGCCGCACTCAGTAGCTTCGTTATTAAGGGATTAAATCCATGAGTACCGTATTAGAACCAACGACACTTTCTATCGAAGGAATGACCTGCTCTTCTTGCGTTAATACCGTAGAAAAGGCTTTAAATGCCGTTGATGGCGTAAGTGCAACAATTAACTTCGCGACCGAGACCGCACACATTTTGGCACCTGCCGATATTGACGTGAAGGAGTTAGTAAAGGTCGTTGAAAAAGCCGGTTATAAGGCCTCACTTTTAGCTGATGGCCAAGCCGTGACTCTGCATAGTAAGAAATCTGCTAAAGCATTGTTCTTCGCTTTTATCTTTGCCGCACCTGCAGTTGCAATTTCAATGGTCATGAGCTGGCATCACTACATCGACATGTGGATTATTGATCGCTTAGATTCGTTTTCTATTGCCAGACCACTTTATTCGGCTACTTCATGGTTAGTAATTGCTTTGAGCGCACCAGTTGTCTTAATTATTGCCTGGCCAATTCATCGCGCAGCTCTACGTAATTTAAAACATCCAACAATGGATAATTTAATTTCAATGGGGTCGATGGCGGCCTTTACCTGGTCAATTTATGCCAACTCAACTGGTGCCGGAGATGTCTATACCGAAGTAGCTGCGGGAGTAATTTTCTTTGTCATCCTTGGACGTTACTTAGAGACACGCGCAAAATCTGCAGCGGGTGAAGCACTGTCATCACTGCTGGCACTTGGAAGTAAAGAAGTAACAATAGTTCGCGGTGGGTTTCCACTGATTGTTCCGATTGAGCAACTACACATTGGTGATGAGTTTGAAGTCCGTCCTGGTGATCGAATCGCTACTGATGGCATCGTAATAAAAGGTGAGAGCGCCGTTGATAACTCGATGTTAACGGGGGAGTCTAAGCCGGTAGATGTTCGTCCTGGCTCACAAGTAGTTGGTGCATCACTGAATCACAATGGGCGCCTTATTGTGCGTGCAACTCGGATCGGTAAAGATACCGAGCTAGCTCGCATAACAGCCATGGTTATTAGCGCTCAAGGTACAAAGGCACCTATTCAGCGCTTAGCTGATCGCATTAGTGCGATATTTGTTCCGATAGTTACGCTTATTTCAATTGGAACTTTCGCGGGTTGGTACTACTCAGGTCACACACTTACCCGATCAATTTCTATTGCAATTACAGTTCTAGTAATTGCATGTCCATGTGCACTTGGACTTGCTACTCCAGTCGCCCTCCTTGTTGCATCAGGGCGAGGTGCCCAACGTGGAATTGTTTTACGTGAGCCACGTGTACTAGAAGTAGCGCGCACGGTTGATACCGTCGTTTTTGATAAGACTGGCACACTGACTTACGGCCACATGAAAGTACAAGAAGCCACGGTTTCACTGGCTGCAGGCACAGTTCTAGGTTCAACATTTGCACCATTAATTAGTAAAGAGATGATTCTTTCCTCTGCACTGGCGATAGAAAGCCAAAACTCACATCCAGTGGCACTTGCCATTACTCGTTACTCACTTGGTGAAGGAGCTAAGAACTTCGACGTCTCAGATTATGCAGTGACTCCAGGATCTGGAGCTGCGGGCCGAGTAAACCTTGGAACACAATCTCCAGTGGTCCTTATTGGTTCACCTGCAGCAGTTGCGCACAGTTGTACTGAATTTCATGCAGAGTTAAAACTTGCAATTGCACATGCCCAAGAAGTGGGACTCACTGTTTCAGTTCTGGCATGGGACGGTGTTGCACTAGCTGTTTTCTCAGTCGGAGATCAACTAAAAGAAGATGCCGCACAGACGATCAATGCACTTACAAATTTAGGAATTACTCCATGGCTAGTAACTGGAGATAGCGCCGAAGTTGCTGCAGGAGTAGCCATGGCCGTAGGAATTGACGCAGCTCATGTTGTTTCTGCTGCGCTGCCCGAGACTAAGCTGCAAATTGTCGAAAAGTTGAAGTCAGAGGGTAGATGCGTTCTGATGATTGGTGACGGAATCAATGATGCCGCTGCATTAACCGCCTCAGATTTATCGATGGCAATGGGCACCGGAACTGATACAGCAATTTCCAGCGCTGATATAACGTTAATGAACTCAGGTTTAGCAAGTGTTATCGATGCGTTGCATTTAGCTAAGAAAACTCTCACTATTATCCGTCTCAACATGGGTTGGGCCCTTGTTTATAACGTCATCGGAATTCCTATCGCAGCCCTTGGTTTATTACAGCCAATTTATGCGGCAGCTGCAATGGCTATGTCATCGGTATTTGTTGTAACTAATTCCTTGCGCATTAAATAATCGCGCTCAACTACATTCGAATCAGAGCCCCACTAATTCAGGTAATTAAGTGTTAGCTGAGGTAATCGCAGCGTCAATTAATGAAGATGCATCACTCAGATTATTTAAGTACGAAGCATTGATTGAAATCCACATTTTATTTATTAAGAAGTGCAGCTCCCATACGTGAAATTCTTGTGTTTGGCTTTGCGGCTTATACACATAGTAAGCATCAACGTCTGAGTGATTCTGTAGGGCAACTTTTTTGTAACCTTGCTTGAGCCATTCGGTAACACGACCCCCGAAGAGTGAGTCGGCATC
>WLHW01000020.1 GCA_009702525.1 Actinomycetota bacterium | reverse complement strand
TACGTAGATGGCCAAGCTCATGCAATTGATTTAGTTCAAAACGATTGGAAAATCCGCCCTTACCAAGAGTTAGCCGCAGAAGGTTTTTGGCATGGTGGCTCAGGTGTTGTAGTCCTGCCCTGCGGTGCCGGAAAGACAATCGTGGGCGCGGCAGCAATGGCGCACGCCAAAGCCACAACGTTAATTCTGGTTACAAACACCATCGCTGCCCGTCAGTGGCGAGAAGAGTTACTTAAGCGAACAACGCTGAATGAGGATGAGATTGGTGAATATTCTGGGGCTAAAAAAGAGATTCGCCCAGTAACTATTGCCACGTATCAAGTCATGACGAAGAAGAAAAATGGCGTATACGCCCACTTGGATCTCTTTGATTCATATGACTGGGGCTTGATTATCTATGATGAAGTCCACTTATTACCTGCGCCAATCTTTCGTTTTACTGCAGATATTCAATCCCGACGTCGCTTAGGTTTAACTGCAACGCTCGTACGTGAAGATGGCATGGAAGGTGAAGTTTTCTCACTTATCGGACCAAAGCGATATGACGTACCATGGAAAGAAATTGAATCTCAAGGTTATATTGCTCCTGCAGAGTGCATCGAAGTTCGTGTTAACTTAACTGAGAACGAGCGCTTAATGTATGCAACGGCAGAACCCGAAAACAGATATCGCGCTTGTGCTACAACTCGCACAAAGCGCGATGTAGTTGAAGCGCTTGTTGAAAAACATAAAGGCGAACAAATCTTGGTGATTGGCCAGTACATCGATCAGTTAGATGAACTCTCTGAAGTTTTGGGTGTTCCTCTCATTAAGGGTGATACGCCGGTTAAGGAACGTGAAGTTTTATTTAATAAGTTCAGGTCAGGTGAAATTACTTGTCTTGTTGTATCAAAGGTTGCTAACTTCTCAATTGATTTACCCGATGCAACTATTGCGATTCAGGTCTCTGGAGCATTTGGAAGCCGCCAAGAAGAAGCTCAGCGCTTAGGGCGAATTCTTCGGCCTAAGTCCGATGGACGAAGCGCAAAGTTTTATTCTGTTATTTCACGCGACACAGTCGACCAAGATTTTGCACAAAACCGCCAGCGCTTTTTAGCTGAGCAAGGTTATTCCTACAAAATTATTGACGCTGACGATGTCTTTCAAGGGAAGATTTAAATCTCTCTGGATCAACTCTCCAAAAATCATGGTGTTCACCATCTATCTGTATAACTGGAACTTGCTCACCATAGAGCTTCTCTAACTCTAAATCTCCATCGATGTAGATCGTTTCGATTGAGAAAGCTAGTTCGGCCCGCATCGACTCTAATTGCTCTATAGCAACTTCACAGAGATGGCAACCATGTCTGCTGTAAACCGAGATAAGAGGGGCGCTAACCCTGTTAGTTTGCTTAGAGATATCCATTTCGCCGTCATGTGCCATAGTCGAATCATCTCATCCTGATAACGTGCGCATGTGCGGGGGAACCAAGTAAGGCGACTTCAGGCCGTTGCGATAGCGGCGGCTTTGCTCACCTCTTTTTTGATCGCCCCTCCTGCACAGGCGTTATTCCGAGTGGTGCCAGATACAACCTGGGAAAGTATCTATGCTGGAAACGCTACAGACACCACACCACAAACTCGAGTAAAGACATCGAATCTACAAAGTAACTCAAAGTTTAATGTTAAGTACAGTAATTTTCCTGACTGGGCACGAATAGAAGTTCAGGGCGCGATTGATATTTGGGCAGCCAACTTTCAATCTTCAGTGCCAATCACGGTTGATGCTTCGTGGGGACGTTCAAGTTCATATGGAGTTCTTGGAAGTGCAAGCAGTGTGGATTTCTATCAAGGTTTTGTTGGTGCCCCAGATCCTTCACTGTGGTACTCATCAGCGTTAGCAAATGCTTTAGCCGGAAAAGATTTAGATAAGACAAAGCCTGAAATTATTATTCAGGTTAATTCAAGTGCGCAATGGAATAGTAGAGGCGATGGTGCGCCTACAGGTTCTGAATATGATTTAGAGTCAGTCTTCTTACATGAAATTGCACATGGTTTAGGATTTGCTTCAAACGATGGTTATGGATTAACTCGTGATTCATCTGGAAGATACGTTGCAGTAGGAAGCCTTGAGCAACCAACCCCATTTGATGCTTACGCCCAGACTGCCGATGGTCGACGACTTGCAGATATTCCAACACCGTCAACTGAATTAGCATCCATTTTGACATCTTCTTTAGTGTGGGCTGGTCCGCTTGGAATTAAAGCTAACAATGGAGAAAAACCTAAGCTCTATACGCCATCTCGATATCAAGCTGGATCATCAACTAGCCACTTAAATGAAGATACGTTTTCAAAAACTGGACTTAATTCGGTCATGACTCCTAGCCTTGATCCAGGTGAGATTTTCCGCGAACCAGGACCGCTGTTGTTGGCGATGATGGAAGATATGCGCAATAAGCCACCTCTCGGAGTTGCAACTGGCCTGCCAGACTCACCACGAAACGTTAAGGCGTATATAGGTGATTCAAGCGCCCTAATTGTCTTTGATCCGCCAGCAAATTTAAGAACTGCTCAGTTAACTGAATATGTTGTTAAGAATCTAAAAACCGGCGTTGAAAAGAAGACGCTTGCTAGCCCTGTAGTTATGAGTACATTAAAAAATGGAACTAGCTACTCGTTCAGCATCATCGCTCGTAATGCTTTGGGAGATTCCAACGCAGCAGTAACACCGACCATGATTCCCCAAGCAGGCTGGAAGAACACCGTTGTGGATGACTCTGCTGATGCAAAGTCTCTTGCAAGTACAACATTTAATGGGCAACCTGCCATCGCTTATACCGACTCCAAAAGCGGCGACTTAAAGCTGGCTACTTTCGATGGAAAAATCTGGAAGAAAGTCACTGTAGATGGTGCCGGTGGAACTGGTGGGCGCACTAAGAATCTAATTAATGGTCCGGTTTCTATGTGTGTAAACGGCACGGGAACTAAACAGACATTACATATTTTTTATACCGATGGAAGCGATAAGGATCTTCGGTATGTAGCGTATAACGGTAAAAGTTTTGCTTTTGAGGTTGTTGATGGCAAGGGTGCTTCTCTCAATGACTACTCAGATCCTATTCGTGTACGTTCTTCTAGTGATGTGAGCGTTTCAAACGCCTGCGTTGCTACACCAAATACTGTCCAAGTATTTTATCGCGACGAAAGCCAAGGCGTTTTATTAGGCGCAGTTAAAATTAAAAACGCAGCGTGGAGTTATGAATTAGTCGATGGCGATCGAGCAACTGATGGTCGTTCAACTGGAGATATTGCATTGCATTTAGCTGCCACTTTCGATGGTTCACAAACTGTCGTTATATACGACTCTGTAGTTGCGGTAAATCAAAAGCAAGAAACTTCAACGGGCGAAGTCAGAGTTGCATCTAGAGCTGGTACTGATGCAAAGGGCTGGACATATCAAACCTTGGATTTACCTAGCGATAATGCGAATGTATTTGGTTTTGATGTTGGCCTAGTGCGCGTTGGGAATGATGTACTGGCATCCTGGTTAGCATCATCTTTAGTATCTTCACCTAAACCAGATCAAATACGCTGGGCACTATTGAGTGAACCAACAAATGTTAAGTCAAGTACAACCGAGAGCTTTGGAACACCTGGAGAACACCTTCTGCTGGATGGTAAAACAATTGTCTTTGGCTGTCAGGAACGGTTGTGCTCACTTGATACGTCCAAAATTACTCTCGGTCAGAGTTCAATTCGTTTAATTACAAACACCCAAGCATCTGAAAAAACTCAGAGCACTTGGGTGACTGTGAACAAAGTTAAATACTTACTTGCCAGTGTTGGTGGCAAGTTAGTCCTACTAAAACCGTAATTACTATTTAGCGTTACGGCGCTGAATGCGAGTCTTCTTAAGAAGTTTCTTATGCTTCTTCTTCGCCATGCGCTTGCGTCGCTTCTTAATTACGGAACCCATATGTCACGCTTTCTCTTAAATGATCTCTGCCTCTGCAGGGCTTTAGGTTACCTCTACTTGAGGGAAAAAATCGATATCGTTTCGCTACTTGCACTCACACATAACACGCCTAGCGTTTTAGATATGACTAAGCCCAAGGCTTCCCGCTGATCGGAAGGGGCACTAGAAGCGGCGGTGATAACGCCTTTGCTATCAAAAGTGAGCACAATTGGGCGCGCAGATTTTGGCTTCCACTTGGCTAACTGCGGAATCTGTCCGGTAGATGCGAAAAAGGCAAATGAGGAACCCGACGTGAACGCTTGCCCGGTTGAGGCAAATCGATAGTTCCATTGTGGTGCAAATGAACTAGAAAATTTTGTGACGGCGGATTCAATTTTATCGGGAGAAATAATTTCACCACCAAGTAAAAGTGATGAACTTGCGCTATTCCAATTCCGAGATGCTTTCACGGCTGAACTTCGCACGAGTGAAACTACTTTTCCAGCCTTTGAGATCTTGACTATTATTCCATCGCTGATACCAACTAGTTTCTTGCCATTCAAAACCTCTGAGCTTGATCCAACTACAGTTAAAGAACCGTCAGAATGGCGTACAACAGAATCTAGAGTTGTCGATGTATTTCCAATCATCAAAGGTTTTTCAAACTCCCCCGACAAATTACCACTTACTACAAATCCGGCATTTCCTTTTTCAGTTGAAGCGATTCCTGCAAGAGTAACTCCGCTCTTATCCACAGCCAGCGACGTAATTAATACTGGCTCTTCAGAGTTTAAAACATATGTAGTTACTACATGACTATTTGGCTCGATTCTCCAAAGAGCGATATTTCGTAAACTTGTATCTAAATCATCTGAAGCCGGACTTACCTTATCGGGATTCAGCGGTGTGGTATTAGGGGTAGGAGTTGGAGTTTGTATGGATTGCGAAATTGAGCCTGCAATCCAAATATTTCCGGCACTATCTAGGCTCGCAGTAGTTGCTATCGACTGAAGCTGCGGATCTAAATCTATTGTCCATTGCTCTTCACCTAAAAAATTGATTGCTCGAGCGTAGGATTTTTCACGTTTTGTTCCATAAACAATAATTGAGGTACCAGTTGCAAGCACTCCGTTGATTTCATCGGTATTTCCAACTGTCGCTACAAGCTTTAACTCTTTTACTGGTATTAGTGTTGGTGCGGCCGTACTTATTGATGTAAAAAGAAGCGACGCCGAAAAAATAAGTAAAATTAAGCGTTTCACGCTAGTTCCTGCGAGCGATCGCGCGCCGCTTTCATGGCCTTGGCCACGACATTAGTTATCTCGCTATTTTCAAAAGATTGTAATGCCGCCGCTGTTGTGCCATTGGGGCTCGTAACATTTTCGCGCAAAGTGGTTGCAGACTTTCCCGAAGTTTCAAGGAGTTTTGCTGCGCCGATAATCGTCTGGTTAGTAAGTATCGTCGCATCTTCTAAAGAAAGTCCAAGCTCCTGCGCACCTGCAACCATGGCCTCTACAAATCTAAAGAAATATGCGGGTCCAGAGCCACTAGTAGCAGTCACCGCATCCTGTAAATCCTCTGGTACTTCAATTACTTTGCCAGTAGCTGCTAGAAATTTTGTTACAAACTCTTTGTGTTCGTGAGTTACACCAGAGCCAAGTGAAATAGCCGACATTCCTGCGCCGGCAATAGTGGCAGTATTTGGCATTACCCGAATTACTGGATTCTGGACTCTCGCTGAAATGAAATCAATCCTTTTGCCTGCAGCAAAGCTAACAATGACAGCCTTAGGATTAATAGCATCACGAATGTCATCTAAAACTCCAGCCATATCCTGTGGCTTTACTACAAGCAAGACAACATCGGCAGAAGTTACATTGGCTTGAAGATCATCTGCACTAATTCCATACACCGTGATTAATTCATTCTGGCGATCAGCTCGCTTTTCAGAGATTGTTATGGACTTTGCATCAACACCGCTTGAGATAAGCGCTGATATAAGGGCCTCACCCATTACACCAGCACCAATTACACCAACGCGTATCTGCTGACTCATTGTGCAAGCGTACCTGTTAAGCGTGTAGGCTCTGCGACTATGTCGGAACTAAAGCCAGGTTTTGCGCGTGATTGGGTTGAATTCACCGACCCGCATAATGAAGAAGAAATATTTAAGTGCGACTTAACCTGGTTGACCTCTTATTGGACCTGTATTTATGGCGATGGCTGCCAAGGTGTATTTAAAAGCCAACCAGATGCGGGTTGCTGTACTGAAGGCGCTATGTATACCGATGAAGAAGATGAAGCACGTACCGATAAAGCGGCGGCGTACTTAACTCCCGATATGTGGCAGTTTTACTCTGAAGCACGTCCAAAGAAGCCAGGAGCGAAACTTCGAATTTCAGAAAAAGATGAAGATGGCGAGCGCAAGACTCGTCGCGTAGAAGATGGGTGCATCTTTTTAAACCGTAAAGGCTACGAAGCTGAAGGCTTCACCGGATCATTTGGCTGCGTTTTACATCACCTAGCTATCAAAGAAAATAAACATTTTGTAGATACCAAGCCGGACGTATGCTGGCAGTTGCCTCTCCGCCGCAGCTTTGAAACTCGTGAAGTTGGCGAGCGCGAATATTCTGTAACTGTGATCGGTGAGTATGAACGTCTTGCATGGGGCGATGGCGGAGATGATTTTGATTGGTACTGCACCAGCAATACCGATGCCCATGTCGGTAAAGAGCCCGTTTACATCTCAAATAAATATGAGCTTCAAAAACTTATGGGTGAGGGTCCTTACGCTGAGCTAGCCCGAATGTGCGATCAACGTATGGCAGGAATCCGCGATGCCCAAGCACGATCACTCCCGCTCTTTGTGATTCAGCATCCAGCAACACTGGCTGCTGCTAAGAAATAGTCAGTCCTACGTTCTAGGCTCTACCTATGGCCAAAGTTGAAAAAGATCCCTTCCGTTGCAGTGAGTGCGGATGGACATCCCAAAAATGGGTAGGCCGATGCGGTGAATGCCAAGCATGGGGATGTGTTGAAGAGCTTGCAGCGCCTAAAAAGCTCTCACTAGTTGCGGGACACGTTACACATAAAGCTACCCCCATCGGCGATGTCGATCTATCTGCAGCGCATGCTCGTCCAACAGGTGTATCTGAACTCGATCGTGTTTTAGGTGGTGGATTAGTTCCAGGAGCAGCGATTTTATTAGCTGGTGAGCCCGGAGTTGGAAAATCTACGTTGCTCTTATCTGTTGCAGCACAAAGTGCCGCTCAAGGAATCTCTGCACTATACATAAGCGGTGAAGAGTCAGCGTCCCAAGTGCGTTTGCGCGCAGAACGCATTAAAGCAATTGATCCTGCATTATTTTTAGCTTCCGAAACCGATTTAGGCGCAGTCATTGCCCATATCGATGCCGTTAAACCTGAGTTAGTAATTATCGATTCAATTCAAACTATCGGTAGCTCAACGGCCGATGGATCACCAGGCGGTGTGACGCAAGTACGTGAAGTTGCCGGCGCACTTATTCGCATATGTAAAGATCGAGATATAACGCTGTTATTAGTAGGTCATGTTACAAAAGATGGATCTATTGCTGGTCCGAGATTGTTGGAACATATCGTTGATGTAGTTCTACAGTTTGAAGGTGAGCGCCATTCACGGCTGCGTTTAATTCGGGCGATTAAAAATCGCTTTGGTGCATCCGATGAAGTTGGATGTTTTGATTTAAGTGATGTTGGAATTGAATCTGTGCTCGATCCAACTGGATTATTCACATCTCGTCATAGCGAACCTGTTCCTGGTACGTGTGTAACAGTCACACTGGAGGGCCGACGCCCATTGCTGGCAGAAATTCAAGCGCTAGTAAGTCAAGGGCGAGAAAATGACTTTGGAAATGCGCGACGAGTTGTGTCAGGTTTAGATTCAGCTCGAACCTCAATGACCTTAGCCGTATTAGAACTTCGCGCACATGTTCGAATCGGTGGACGCGATGTATATGCAGCAACGGTTGGAGGCATGAAAATGTCAGAGCCGGCAGCTGATTTAGCCCTGGCTTTGGCAGTGGCCTCGGCAGCTAAAGCTCTCGCTCTGCCAGCTGATTTAGTCGCTATCGGAGAAGTTGGTCTAGCTGGTGAGATTCGTAAAGTAAGTGGCGTTAATCGCCGCCTTCAGGAGGCATTTCGTTTAGGTTTTAAACGTGCGTTAGTACCTACTGGATCTGACACCGTAATCGATGGCATGGAGATTGTCGAAGTTTCACGTCTTGATCAAGCACTCTCACGGGTAAAAATAACTGGCGAATGAACTCGCTTGAAAAGCCAATAGTTAACTGGTTTAAAAAGAATAAACGCGATTTGCCATGGCGAAATACATCCGCATGGGGAGTCATGGTCAGCGAGTACATGTTGCAGCAAACACCTGTCAACCGCGTTTTACCTAAGTGGATTGAATGGATGGAGCGCTGGCCAACACCGGCGCATTTAGCCCAAGCTACTCCAGCACAGGTCATTACTGCATGGGGTCGACTTGGCTATCCGAGGCGCGCCCTTCGGCTACATGGTGCTGCACAAATAATCGCCGAAGATTTTAACAATGAAGTTCCTAGTGATGCTAAAACTCTACAACTACTTCCTGGTATCGGTGAATATACAGCTGCGGCGATTGCGGCTTTTGCTTTTGAGGAAGCAACCTTGGTGATGGATGTCAATATTAGGCGCTTGCTTGTACGCGTGATAGATGGCGAAGAACATCCAAAGCCCGCACCAACAGTGAGAGAAAAGAGTTCACGTCAAACATTAATGCCAAGCAAGGATGCACATATCTGGGCAGCAGCAACCATGGAATTAGGTGCACTCGTATGTACTTCCGCTAATCCAAAGTGTGAACTCTGTCCTGTCATTTCGCAATGTAACTGGCGCAAGAATGGGTATCCAAAAAGTGAACTTGTTCGGAAATCTCAAGATTGGCATGGCACCGATCGCAAGTGCCGTGGAACAATTGTGCAAGCCCTACGTGAGAATGAGTCTTTGACCGAGAATGCACTGAAGAAACTCTGGCCTGATGAATCTCAAGTAGAAAAAGCCCTTAAAACATTGGTTTCAGACCAGCTTATTGAAGCTATCCCCCGCAAGCGCTATAGACTTCCTCAATGATTCGCCCGGCCGTTCAAGCAGATGCGCCGAAAATTCTGCAGCTAATTCAGGATTTGGCCCTCTATGAAAAAGCTCCCAATGAAGCCGTGGCCACCTTAGAACAGATTGAACACACGATCTTTAGCGATAAGCCGAGCGCATTTGCTCACGTCGCTGAAGTAAACGGAGAGGTTGTTGGAATTTCAATCTGGTTCCTGAACTATTCAACCTGGCTTGGTAAACCTGGTATTTACCTTGAGGATCTCTACGTTGATCCAGAACACCGCGGTAAAGGCTTAGGTCTTGCGCTCTTAAAAGAGCTCGCTTCACTATGTATCGAACGTGGTTATGAACGATTGCAATGGTGGGTTTTAGATTGGAATGAGCCCTCGATTGAATTCTATAAATCCTTAGGCGCAGTTGCCATGGATGAATGGACTATTTATCGAGTGACAGGCGAAGCTTTGAAAGAACTAGGTTCTTAACTTAAGCTGTTGGTGCTTCTGCTAAATCCTCTGGGCTATCAGGGGTTTCAACTTTAGAGGCACCTTTGAAAGTAAATACAGCGTCGGCACCTTCACCTTCGGTATCTACAACAATAATTTCACCGGCTTTGAGCTCACCAAAGAGGATTCGCTCAGAGAGTGCATCTTCGATTTCACGTTGAATTGTTCGACGAAGCGGGCGTGCACCAAGAAGTGGATCGTAACCACGAGCAGCGAGTAAATCTTTAGCTGCAGGAGTTAACTCGATCCCCATATCTTTTGCTTGCAAGCGATCATCAAGGTTCTTAATCATCAAATCAACGATCTGAACAATCTGATCCTTAGTGAGCTGGTGGAAGACGATTACGTCATCGATACGGTTAAGGAACTCAGGGCGGAAATGTGTCTTAAGTTCATCACTAACTTTGCCCTTCATACGTTCGTAGTTAGTTACATCGTCATCGCTATTAGCGAAACCAAGACCAAGACTCTTGGAAATATCGCGAGTTCCTAGGTTGGTTGTCATGATGATGACGGTATTTTTAAAGTCAACGGTACGACCCTGTGAATCCGTTAAACGTCCATCCTCTAAGACCTGCAGGAGTGAGTTAAAGATATCTGGGTGTGCCTTTTCGATCTCATCAAAGAGAACGACTGAGAATGGGCGACGACGAACTTTTTCAGTTAACTGTCCGCCTTCGTCATAACCTACGTAGCCTGGAGGTGCACCAAATAAACGTGATGCAGTGTGGCGCTCTGAATACTCGGACATATCTAATTGAATGAGCGCATCTTGATCACCGAATAAGAATGATGCCAAGGTACGTGAGAGTTCAGTCTTTCCAACTCCTGATGGGCCAGCAAAAATAAATGATCCGCCAGGACGACGTGGGTCTTTTAGTCCGGCACGCGTACGGCGAATTGCTTGAGACAGCGCCTTAATGGCTTGATCTTGACCGATCACGCGGTTATGAAGTTCATCTTCCATGCGAAGAAGACGTGCAGTCTCTTCTTCAGTTAACTTAAAGACTGGAATTCCAGTTGAAATAGATAGAACTTGAGCGATGAGTTCTTCATCAACTTCAGTTACCTTATCTAAGTCTGTTGCTTTCCAATTCTTTTCAGCTTCATTCTTTTCAGCGATTAAACTTTTTTCTTTATCGCGTAGCGATGCGGCTTTTTCAAAGTCTTGTCCATCAATTGCTGACTCTTTTTCCTTACGAGCATCGGCGATTTTTTCATCAAATGCACGGAGTTCTGCTGGCGCAGTCATGCGCTTAATGCGAAGTCGTGAACCCGCCTCATCAATCAGATCGATAGCCTTGTCTGGCAAGAAACGATCTGACACATAACGATCAGCAAGATTTGCTGCTGCCGCTAATGCACCATCGGTAATTGATACGCGGTGATGTGTTTCGTAGCGATCGCGCAGACCTTTTAGAATTTCAATTGTGTGTGCAACTGATGGCTCTTTTACTTGAATAGGTTGGAAGCGACGCTCAAGAGCTGCATCTTTTTCAACATGCTTGCGGTACTCATCGAGAGTAGTCGCACCGATGGTCTGTAGTTCACCGCGGGCCAACATAGGCTTTAAAATACTGGCCGCATCGATTGCGCCTTCGGCAGCACCTGCACCAACGAGAGTATGAATCTCATCGATAAATAGGATGATGTCGCCACGGGTTTTAATCTCTTTTAAGACTTTTTTCAAGCGCTCTTCAAAATCTCCACGGTAACGACTGCCGGCAACAAGTGCACCTAAATCAAGTGAGTACAGCTGCTTATCTTTTAAAGTTTCAGGAACATCATTGCGATAAATTGCTTGTGCAAGACCTTCTACGACGGCAGTTTTACCAACACCTGGTTCACCAATTAATACTGGATTATTTTTAGTACGTCGAGAAAGAACTTGCATAACGCGTTCAATCTCATTTTCACGACCAATGACAGGATCTAACTTTCCTTCACGTGCGGCCTGAGTAAGGTTTCGTCCAAATTGATCAAGTACTAACGATGTTGAAGGTGTTCCTTCGGCAGGTCCACCTTGTGTAACCGCTTCTTTACCTTGATAACCTGACAAGAGTTGAATGACTTGTTGACGCACTCGATTGAGATCTGCACCAAGTTTTACTAGAACTTGTGCGGCGACGCCTTCACCTTCACGAATTAAACCGAGCAAAATATGTTCAGTGCCGATGTAGTTATGGCCAAGTTGTAATGCTTCGCGTAATGAGAGTTCCAAAACTTTTTTAGCGCGCGGTGTAAATGGAATATGTCCACTAGGTGCTTGTTGACCTTGACCGATAATCTCTTCAACTTGAGCTCGAACGCCTTCAAGAGAGATTCCGAGTGACTCCAACGCTTTAGCTGCGACGCCTTCGCCCTCATGAATCAGTCCCAGCAAAATGTGCTCCGTGCCGATGTAGTTGTGATTGAGCATGCGAGCTTCTTCTTGAGCCAGCACAACAACACGGCGGGCTCGATCGGTAAAGCGCTCAAACATGGGCTCACTCCTTCTTATTCGATTCATGAAGCCTAATACCTAGGGGCCAAAGCCCGCGAGGTGGATAGCTCGTGCCAGTTACAACCCTAGAGGTGGGGGTTTTATGCCCGAAAAGCCCACTATCTAGGCGAGTATTTTCAACATTCTGGTGTTTCCGAGGGTATTTGGCTTGGCAGATTCTAAATCTAAGAATTCAGCGACACCGGCATCGTAGGAGCGCAGCAATTGGTCATACACAGCAGGATCAACTGGAGTGCCTTCAATAATCTCAAAGCCATGGCGGCCAAAAAACTCGGTTTCAAAGGTTAGGCAGAAAATTCGTTCCACGCCAATATTTTTTGCTCGAGAAATAACTGCATCAAGAATTTTATGACCAATTCCTTGACCTCGTAGAGATTCATCTACTGCCACTGTACGAACTTCCGCTAAATCTTCCCAAAGAACATGCAGTGCACCACAGCCAATAACTTTGTCGCCATCAACTGCAACCGTGAACTCCTGAACACTTTCATACAACGTTACAGTCTCTTTTGTAAGTAGACGTCCTTCGGGCGCATAAGCATCAATAAGTGCGCGAATACCTTTAATGTCGCTCGTTCGAGCAGCACGAATCTCCACGATTAATCGCTTTCAGGTTTTACAAGCGGGAACAAAATCGTTTCACGAATTCCGAGGCCGGTGAGCGCCATCAGTAAACGATCAACACCCATGCCCATACCGCCTGTAGGTGGCATTGCAAACTCCATGGCGCGTAAGAAATCTTCATCAACTTGCATAGCTTCAAGGTCACCTTTTGCACCAAGAGTCGCTTGTTCAACTAAGCGATCACGTTGAATAACTGGATCAATTAACTCTGAATAACCTGTAGCTAATTCAAAACCATCTACATAAAGATCCCACTTTTCTGCAACACCTGGAAGTTCTCGATGTGCACGAACAAGTGGTGATGTATCTACTGGGAAACCCATGACGAAAGTAGGGGCAATTAATTGATCTTTAGCTACATGTTCAAAAATCTCTTCAGCTAATTTTCCTGTAATCCACTTAGGGTCAATCTTCATTCCTAGTTTTGTGGCGATAGTTTTTAGTTCATCGATACCAGTGAGTGCAGTTACTTGTTGACCTACGCCCTCTGAAATAGCGTCATAGAGTGAGATTTCGCGCCAGGTTCCACCTAAATCTGCTTGGCGACCATCATGATGAGTAACAACATGAGATCCGGCAATAGCCATTGCGGCATTTTGGACAAGTGAACGAGTCAGGTCGGCAATAGATTTCCAATCTCCATAGGCCTGATAGCTCTCGATCATTGCAAACTCTGGAGAGTGGGACGAGTCAGCGCCTTCATTACGAAAGTTTCTATTTATTTCAAAGACTCGCTCAATTCCACCAACCACGCAGCGCTTGAGGAAAAGCTCTGGTGCAATACGTAAAAAGAGCTCCATGTCATATGCGTTAGAAAAAGATTTAAATGGACGGGCAGCTGCGCCGCCATGCATCACTTGCAACATTGGGGTTTCAACCTCAATGAAATCTGCCTGCGCAAAAGTCTCACGTAAAGAACGCATAACTGCAGGTCGCAGTCGCGCGTTTGAACGCGCATCAGGGCGAACAATTAAATCGACGTAGCGCATTCGAACGCGAGTTTCTTCAGACATTGGTTTGTGATCATTAGGTAATGGACGAAGTGACTTTGATGCTAACTTCCATGAGTTAGCAAGAATAGAAAGTTCGCCCCGCTTTGATGTAATTATTTCACCGGTAACTGAGACGATGTCACCTAAGTCAATATCAGATTTCCACGAATCAATAGATTCTTGTCCAACTTTATCTAAAGAAAACATGGCTTGAAGTTCGGTTCCATCACCTTCACGCAAAGTTGCAAAACAAAGTTTCCCGGTATCGCGTTTAAATATAATGCGCCCTGTAAGGCTTTCTATGATCCCAGTAGCAACATCGATTTCAAGGCCCGCATGTTCGTCGCGCACTGCCTTGAGAGATTTTGTACGTGGCACTGATACTGGGTACGGCTCAACCCCGCCATTAATAAGCGCAGCGCGCTTTTCACGACGAATGCGCAGCTGTTCTGGCAGGTCGTCCTCTATCGGAAGGTTTTCAGTGCTCATAATGGAGGGAAGTCTAGCGACTCAAGCATTTCGTTCGTGAATTAAGCGAAGGCCAATCAAGGTTAAGTCTGGCTCATGCTTATCAATAGTTTCAGAGACTCCGATAATTAATGGTGCCAAGCCGCCTGTGGCAATGACTGTTGGCTTGCCAGAATATGACTCAGCTAATTCTGCAGTTATTCGATCAACTAATCCATCGACTTGACCCGCAAAACCATAGATTGTGCCGGATTGCAAAGCTTCAACAGTATTTTTACCAATCACGTTCTTAGGTCGAATTAATTCAACTTTACGAAGTTGAGCGGCTCGTGCAGCTAATGCGTCGACCGAGATTTCAATTCCTGGAGCTAGCGCCCCGCCGAGAAACTCACCTTTAGGTGAGACAACATCTAAATTGGTAGAGGTTCCAAAATCTACGACTATTGATGGGCCACCAAACAATGTATGCGCAGCAAGCGTATTAACGATGCGATCCGCTCCGATTTCCTTCGGGTTATCAACTAATAATGGCACCCCTGTCTTGATTCCAGGCTCAACGATAGTCGTACGAACATCAGCAAAATAATCAGCAATCATGCTTCGAAGTTCTCTCAATGTCGCAGGGACCGTAGAACAAATTGATAGTCCTGAAACGGTGTAATCCTCAACTAAAGAACGGTACTGCAGCCATAACTCATCGGCCGTACTTCGCGGATCGGTTTTGACTCGCCACGAACGCACAAGTTCATCGCCGTCAAAAATACCTAACACGGTATTTGTATTACCTACATCGATTGTTAGCAGCATTAGGCACCCATTCGCATATTATCGATAAGTCGCACGCCATCTATCCAACCGGCAATGATCGCACGCTTATTTTCTGTTGAATCTGTCGCTAAAGTAAAGTCATCTTCATCAATAATTACTGCATAATCACATTTAAAAGTCGAGTCTGTTGCAATAGTTGTGGAAATAATCTCTTGTGCAATCGTCACTGTAGGAGCTAAACGGGCAGCGGCCATGGCACGATAAATAACATTTGCACTGACACGACCTTCAGGCGTTAAGCGAATATTTCGTGATGACAATGCAAGTCCATCGTATTCGCGAACAGTTGCGACCCCAATGATTTCAACTGATTTCTTCATTGCTCTAATAATCTGTAGTTGCTGAAAGTCTTTTTCGCCGAAAATCGCCACATCAGGTTTTACAATTTCAAATAATCTATTAACAACTGTCACAACGCCATCAAAATGACCTGGACGTGATGAGCCTTCATATGAATCACCTAAAGGTCCAGCAGATAGTTTTTGAATCTCCCCTGGATAGATCTCTTCATAATCTGGCATCCAAATCTGTGTTGCACCCGCCAAGGTTGCCAATTGGATATCTCGTTCTGGTGATCGTGGATACTTAACTGCATCATCAGCGCTTTCAAATTGGAGCGGATTGACAAAGATACTTACAACAACCTCTTTGCTCATTGTGCGAGCACGCTTAATTAACGCTTGGTGGCCTTTATGTAAGGCTCCCATCGTAGGAACTAATACGCTCATAAGGCTCCAGTCCTTTCAGGTACCGGGCGAGGTGTTTAAAGTTTACGACGATTTAGGCAATTCTGCCAAAAGCTCAATAATTCGCCCTTGCGTGAGCAGGATTGCATCAGGGTCAATTTCTAGCCAAGGCTCCAAAACAAATTGTCGTTCATGTGCTCTCGGGTGCGGCAGTTGTAATTCATCGCTTTTGCTCAGTATCGAGCCATATTGAATTAAATCTAAGTCAATCGTTCGAGGGCCCCAATGTTCGTTGCGCTGTCTATCTAATGACTTCTCAATTCCGTGTAATAGTGAAAGTAAGTCGAGAGCTGGTAACTCACTTTCTAGGATGCACACAGCATTAACGTAATCAGGTTGTGCCGGCCCTCCTACAGGCTTAGTAGTGTAATAAGTCGAGACCTTTAATACATCTGTTGCTTCCCTCAATAGAGCAATTGCAATATCTAAATTTTCTTTAGGGTTGTTCAAATTTGCACCAAGTGCGATTACGGCTTTCATCGCTTTCGTAAAATCGTCACTGCTATGTCACTAACTTTTGCACTAACTGGCGCTTGCGGTTTATGAACTGTTACC